>DATIOB010000661.1:0-13529 GCA_035473605.1 Conexibacter sp. | reverse complement strand
TCCCGCAGCGTGAAGCCTGGGGAGGCGAGCATCCGCGGGTGCAGCAGCGTCTCGGCGTCGACCAGCAGCGGCTGCGATCCGCGCGCGACGAAGTTCTCGGCGTGGCAGTCGGTCGCGCCGAGCGCGCCGAGCAGCCCGGCGAGCGCGCCGAGCCGGCGGTAGTGGAGCGTCACCTCGGCCGCGTCGGCGCACGCCCGCGGCTCGATCAACTCGCACCAGCCGTAGCCGTCGCGCTCCAGCACCGCCGGCAGCGGCGGCAGGTCGAGGTCGGTGCGCGCGCGCAGCCACGCGGCCGTCGTCGCGAGCCCGGCCTCCATCGCGACCGACCGCGGCTTGCAGATCACGCGCAGCCCGCTCGCGAACGTCAGCACCGCGACGCTCTGACGGCCGTTGTGGGGATCGGAGAGCCCGAGCGCGATCGCCGTCAGCGGCCCCGGATCGCGACCGTCGTCGAAGCGCGCGCCGAGCGCCTGATGGTCGCGTTCGGCGCGCGCGAGCAGCGTCGCCGCAGCCTCGGCCTCCGCCGCCGCCACCGACGCGACGAGTTCCGCCAGCCGCGGCAGGCGCGCAGCGAGCTGCGGCCAGAGCGAGTCGGTCTCGCCGCCCGCCGCCGCGCCGCTGCCCGCGAGCCCGCCGAACCCACCGCGCGCCGCCTGCTGCAGCCGCTGCTCGTCACGCAGGTGCGGCGTGGTCAGCTCGTCCACGACCCCCGCGACGTGGGCGTCGACCGCGGCCGCAAGATGCTCCCGGCTCACGTGGCACCGGCCGCCGCGCCGAAGCCGAACTCGGCGATGCTCGTCTCCTCGAACGGGTCGCAGCCGGTCGCCTGCGCGAACAGGCCCGGGTCGCCGGATCCGACGGCGGCGCCCGCGAGGCCGAGGTCGGTCGTGACGAGGGAGAGGCTCTGGATCGCGACGCCGGCGTTGAGCAGGCTGACCTTGTACGCGATCCCCGAGTACTTCCACGCCAGCCGCGGCAGCCGCGAGGCGAGCACGACGAGCACCTGCGGCGGCGCGCCCTCCTGGCCCCAGGCGCGCGCCGCGCCGTCGAGCATCGCGGCGGCCGGCGCGGCGGCGCCGGGCAGCTGGGTCAGCGCATGCGCGTCGCCGCGGTAGTGGTAGAAGCCGGGCTCGAGCCCCTCGCAGCGCCCGACCGCGACGTAGAGCTCCAGCTCGTGCAGCGACCCGCCCGACGGGTACGGCCGCCGGATCGTCTCCTGCGGCCCGGTCCGGTCGTGCGCGGTCGTGCGCGCGACGCGCCACAGCACCGCCGCCAGCGACCGCAGCGGCAACGGCTGCTCGCTCATCTCGCGGCGCGAGCGGCGGCGCTCCATCACCTCGCGCAGCGGCTGCGACGAGGCGTCCTCCTCGACCGCCGGCAGCGCGTGCTCGGCGCCGGCATGCGGCGGGCGGATCGCGGGCGGCGACGGCAGCGTGCCGTCGAAGCGGAACGTCCCGCCGCGCACGACGAGGTCGTCGAACGAGCGGGCGGCGTGGTGGAAGAGCCGGTCGTGGAACTCCCACGACGCCTCCGCCGGCGACTCCTGCGCCTCGGCCGCTTCGAGCAGGCCGTGGGCGAGGGCGAGGCGCAGGAGCGCGGTGCGAGCGGCGGCATCGTCGTCGCCCGTGTCGCTTCGCGCCGCGGCGTCTGCGTCGGCGCGCGAGGGCTCACGCTCGACCGCGACCGGCGCGAACGCCGCCGCTGCGAACCAGCCGGCCGCGCGCTCGTCGTGCAGCAGCAGCTCGCAGCCGGCGCCCGGACACGCGAGCAGCAGCGCGTCGCCGTCGCGGCGCAGGAGGGCGAAGCGGGAGAGCCGCGCCTGCGTCGGCGGTCCGCCGGCGCCCGGCGCCGAGGCTCCGCCCTCCAGCGCGAAGTCGCGCCGCCGCGGCAGCACGGTCGCGAGCGGGGCGCCGCCGGCCGCGCCGCCATCGAGCACATCGCACACCAGCAGCCCGTTGCCGACGAAGCGGCGCAGCGCGTAGTGGGCGCGGGCGACTGCCGCGGCGTCGCCGCCGGCCGCCGCGACGATCTCCTCCTCGCCGACCCCGTCCGCAGCGCCGAAGCGGGCGAGCGCCGCCGCGAGCGCGGCGCCGGGGCGCAGCCGCGCGCTCGTCTCGCCGTCGACCGTGATCGCCAACGCCTCGGCGCCGTCGGGCGCGATCGTCACCCCGGGGCGGGTGCGCCAGCGGAACTGAAGCGGACCGCGCGCCATCAGATCAGCACGGGCAGCGGGTTCAGCTCGTCCTCGCGCAGCGGCGCCGCGCGCCAGCCGAGCGTGACCGGCACGTCGTAGAGGCGGCCGGGCGCGAGCCGGCGCCAGAAGTGGCGCAGGCCGGGGACGGTCACGCGCACGACCGGGAAGCTGACCTCGGGACGCGTCTGGTCGAGCACGAGCACGTCGAGGCCGCGGGCGGCGAGCAGCTCGCAGCACCAGGTCAGCTCCGCCGCGATCGTCTCGCGCGTGAAACTCGGCAGCGCGCTCGCCGTCAGCGCAGGTCCCTCCGTCGCCTGCAGGTGCGGCTGCGCGTCGATCGACTGCTCGGCGAACAGCTCCTCGCCGAGCGCGGCGTCGGCGGCGGGGTCGTCGAGCACGAGCTGCGCCAGCTCCGAGAGCGCGCGCGAGACGGCGATCCGCGGGTCGAGGTGGCAGCCGAGCGCGAAGCGGGTGCCGAGGCCGTCGGCGCGGTTCCAGGTGACGGCGAGCGCGACCGGCACCTCCGTGTCGACGCGCAGGTCGAGCACGTGCAGCTCGCGCCCGCGCGCCGCGAACGCCTCGCGCGCGCGCGTGAACGCGGGCTCGCCGAAGCTGTCGAGGTCGATCGCGGGCCGCGGCGTGCCGTCGTGCCACGCGATCCCGCAGGCGTCGCGCTCGATCAGCTCCAGCAGCCCTTGGAGGATCGCCTCCTCGCGCGTGTTGCCGGCGGCGCAGCCGTTGGAGTCGGCGACGCAGAACGGCGCGCCGCGGTAGCCGCCGACGTCGGAGGCGCCGTAGCCGAAATAGGCGTAGGCGGCCGGCAGCCAGCGCGTCGCGCCGTCGACGAGCGAGCTGACGGGGACCCAGTCGATCGCCTGCGTCGCGTCGAAGCGGGCGGGGACGGCGTCGGCGGCCTGCGGGTCCCCGCCGCCGGCGCGCGCCGTCTCCGCCGCGGCGTGCTGGGCGTCGCTGAACAGCAGCAGCCGGTCGGGGTGGATCGCGATCTCGGCGATCTCCTCGTAGCGCGCGCGGCGGCGCGGCTCGTCGCCGAAGAAGCCGCCGCTGTAGCGCTCGACCGCCTCGCCGAGGCAGCTGACGCGCGCCTGGTCGGCGTCGAAGCCCTTGCCCATCGAGCCGCCCTTGCGCCCGAGCGTGCGCCCCTGCGGCCGCGTCACGACCGGCGCCTGTGGATGCACGGCCGAGAAGACGTGCATCCCGCCGAAGCCGGAGACCGGCTCGATCGCGCCGACGATCCCGGTGATCGGGCTGATCAGCTCGCGCAGCCGCGCCAGCGTCTCGGCCGGCCTGCGCGTGCGGTGGCCGCCGTCGCCGTCGAAGCGCGTCGGCTCGTCGTGCAGCGTCAGCGGCGGCAGCGCGGCGCCGAACGCGGGTGCCACGTCGTCGCGCGGCGGCGCGATCCGCGCGAGCGGGTGGCGCTCGAAGCGCTGCTCGGCGACGTCGTAGGTGAGCATGCCGTCGACCAGCTCGCCCGGCGTGCGACCGGCGCCGATGTCGCCGGCGAGCGCGGCGGCGATCGACAGCGCGAGCGCGACGGTCGCGGGCGCGCGGTCGGCGGGGAAGAGCGGCAGCGTCGCGCCGCGCTCCAGCGCCGTCACGTCGGCGTAGCGGTTCATCCGCAGCCGCCTGCCGAACAGCTCCCAGCCGGGCGCCGCCGCGGGCCCGTGCAGCAGCGGCCCGAACCACAGGCAGCGCCCGACCGGCCGCACCGGCAGCAGCGCGCCCCCGCCGCTCGCGAGTGCGGACGCGGCGGCGGCAGCCAGCTCGGGGCGGAGGTAGTCGTCGAGCAGGAGGACACGGAGCGAAGCCGTGCCGGCCGTGTCGTCCGCTGTGACCCCGCCGCCCGCGCCGCGCGCCGCGTCCGCGCCTGCCACCCCAAGCTCCCGCGCCAGCCGCGTCGCCCACTCCGGCGGCACGCCGGCGGCAGCCACTGAGCCGAGCGCGTGCGGCGGCAGCGGGGTCGGCAGCGGCGTCCCCGCGAACGCCGGCGCAGACGGAAGCGGACCAGCGGGGAGCGGGCCGGCGGCGCGCGCGGCCGCGTCATCGACGGCGACGACGAAGCCCTGCCCCTGCAGCCGCATCAGCGCGAGGTGGACGTGGGCCGGGGGGAAGGCGCCGGCGAGCGCGTCGACCAGCTCGTCGGCGCTGCGTGTGCCGTCGAGCAGCGGCGCGAGCGCGACGTGCAGGCGACCGGTGAGCGCGAAGCGGTCGCGCTCCGAGAGCAGCACGACCTCGTCGGCCGAGACGACGTGCGCGCCCAGCTGCGCGGCGTACGCGAGCGGCGGCGCCTGGGCGGTCCCGATCATCGTGCGGCAGCATCGCACACGCGCCCGCCGCCGCCCGCCACCGCCGCCGCTCGCGACGCGCGCCGCCGGCCGCGCCACCGCCCGCCACCGCCCGCCGCCCCAGCTACGCTCCCGGGCCGATGCCCGCCGCCGCGCCGGACCTGACGCCGCTCTTCTCGCCCGCGCCGCAGGAGCATGCGTACGCGGTCTACCGCGAGCTGCGCGAGCGGGCGCCGGTGCTGCGCGTGCCGGGCAGACGCACGTGGCTGGTGAGCACGCACGCCGACGTGCGCGCGATCGTGCGCGATCCGGCGACCTGGTCGAGCCACTACCCGGAGCAGTTCGGCAGCGGCCTCGCGCAGCGCAGCCCCGACACCGCCCGCACGCGCGCGGCGATGGCGGAGGGCTTTCCGTACGTGCCGACGCTGCTGTTCCAGGACGGCGCCGACCACCGCCGCCACCGCGCGCTGCTCACGGGCGCGCTGACGCCGGCGCGCGTGCGCGCGCTGGAGACGCGGATCGCGGCGATCGCGAACGACCTCGTCGACCGCTTCGACGCCAGCGGCGCGGTCGACGCCGTCGCGGCGTACGCGGTCCCGCTGCCGATCGCCGTGCTCGCCGACATGCTCGGCGTCGCGCCGCAGGACGGCGCGCGCTTCCGCGACTGGGCCGAGCAGCTCGTCGAACTCGGCTCCGCTCCGGACGAGGACGCGGCGGTCGCCTCGATCGAGCAGTACGTCGCCTTCCAGCGCTACATGGTGCAGCGGATCGAGGAGCGCCGCGCGCGCCCCGGCGACGATCTGCTGTCGGCGCTCGTCGCCGGCGGCGACGATGCGACCGTCCCCGAGCTGCTGTCGATCTGCACGCTGCTGGTCGCCGCCGGCAACGACACCGTCACGGCCGCGATCGGCTCGCTGCTGCGGCGGGCGCTTGACGATCCGGCGCTGCTGGCGACGCTGCGCGCCGACCGCTCACGGATCCCGGCGGCGATCGAGGAGACGCTGCGGATCGACGCGCCGGTCGCGATCTTCCAGCGAAAGGCGAACGTCGACGCCGAGCTGCGCGGCGAGCGGATCCGCCGCGGCGACATGGCGATGGTGATCTACGCCTCCGCCAACCGCGACCCGGCGCGCTGGCAGGAGCCCGACCGCTTCGTGCTCGACCGCCCGCAGATCCGCGACCACCTCGCCTTCACGCACGGCCCGCACCACTGCGCCGGCGCGGCGCTCGCGCGCACACAGGCGCGGGTCGCCTTCGAGACGCTGCTCGACCGCTTCGAGACGCTCGCGCTCGATCCAAGTCGGCCGCCGCAGCTCGCGCCCGACCTGATGACCCGCTCCCACAGCGCGCTCCCGCTGCTGCTGCGCTGAGGCGCGTCAGCCTCTCGGCATCATCGCGGCCGGGTAGCGGCTGCCGTAGGAGCCGTGCGGGAGGATCTCCTGGACGCGGTCGAGGTCGGCGCTCGTGAGCGTCACGTCGGCCGCGGCGGCGTTCTCGGCGAGCCGCTCCGGGCTGCGCGTGCCGGGGATCGGGACGATCTCGTCGCCCTGCGCCAGCAGCCAGGCGAGCGCGAGCTGCGTGACCGAGATCTCCTTCGACGCCGCCAGCTCGCGCAGCTGCTCGATCGCGGCGACGTTGGCGGTGTAGTTGTCGCCCTGCCAGCGGTCGTCCCAGCTGCGCATGTCGTCGGCCGGGTACTGATCGGCCGGCTTGACGTCGCCGGTGAGGAAGCCGCGCCCGAGCGGCGAATAGGGCACGAAGCCGATCCCCAGCTCGCGCACGGTCGGCAGGACCGCGTCGGCCGCCTCGCGCTCGAAGATCGAGTACTCGGTCTGCAGCACCGAGACGGGCTGGACGGCGTGGGCGCGGCGGATCGTCTCGGGGCCGGCCTCGCTGAGGCCGAACCAGCGCACCTTGCCGGCGTCGATCAGCTCCTTGACGGTGCCGGCGACCTCCTCGATCGGCACGTCGGGGTCGACGCGGTGCTGGTAGAGGACGTCGATCACGTCGGTGCCGAGGTGTCTGAGGCTGGCCTCGGCGACCTCGCGGATGTGCTCCGGACGGCTGTCGAGTCTCGTGCCGATCGGGTGGTCGCCGGAGAGGTCGAAGCCGAACTTCGTCGCCAGCACGACCTCCTCGCGGAACGGCTTGACGGCGCGCCCGAGCAGCTGCTCGTTGGAGCCGGTGCCGCCGCCGTACAGCTCGGCGGTGTCGAAGAAGGTGATGCCCAGCTCGTGCGCGCGCTCGATCGTCGCGATGCTGCGGCGCTCGTCGCCGGCCGGGCCGTAGGCCATCGTCATGCCCATCGTGCCGAGGCCGAGCGCGGATACGTCGAGGCCCTGCGTTCCGAGGGTGCGTCTGTGCATGGTGAAGCTCCTGTGAGGCGTGGTCAGGGGGTGCGGCCGGGGGCCGCGAAGCCGGCGCCGGCCTGGGCGAAGCCGCGGCGCAGCAGCTCGAGGCAGCGCTCGATCCCGGCGTCCGGCTCCCAGTGGGCGAAGGCGGTGTTGAAGACGGTCTGCACGGTCGCGAGCGTCAGCGCCATCGAGAGCGGCTCGGCGGTCGGCTCGCGTCTCGCCGCCCACGCGCCCAGCTCGCCCCAGAAGCGGTCGCTGTGGTCGCGCGAGGAGGCCATCAGCGCCGGCGACGAGATCTTCAGCCGGTGGACGCGGACCATGTAGTCCGCGAACGTCCCGACGTACTCGAGCAGCACGGCCTGCAGCGCCTCCCACAACGGCTCCTCGGCGGGACGGGCGGCGAGGATCTCGCGCCAGCGCTCGACCGTCGCGGGGGCGACGTCGAAGACGACCGCCTCCTTCGTCGGGAAGTAGTTGAAGAAGGTCGAGCGCGAGACGTTCGCCGCCGCGACGATCTGGTCGATCCCGACGGCGTCGAAGCCGTCGCGGTCGAACAGCTCGTTCGCGGCGCTGCGGATCGTCTGCCAGGTCGCGAGCTTCTTGCGCTCCCGCAGTCCGGCTGTCGGTCGTTCCGGTGGCACGCGAACGAACATAGCAAAACTTGCACTGAGTCCAATCTTGATCTCAGTGCGGGTTTGGTTCTTGGATCGGAGGCCGCCTCCGCACCCGTCGAACGCGCGAGCCTTGCGCGCTCCCGGACGACTGATATATTAGATATATGGAGCGAGGGAGAGAGCGGTCCAGCAGCGGTCGCGACGCGGCCGTGCCGGCCGCCATCGGCGTCGGCACGCTCGGCTACGGCTTCATGGGGCGCGCCCACTCGATCGCGCTGCGCAAGCTCGCGTGGGCGGCGCCGTCGCTGGCGCGGCAGCCGCGGCTGGTCGCGATCTGCGGTCGCGACGAGGCGGCGGCGGGGGAGGTCGGGCGGCGATTCGGCTACGAGCGCGTCGTCGGCGACTGGCGCGAGCTGATCGCCGACCCCGCGATCGAGCTGCTCTGCAACGGCGGGCCGAACGCGCTGCACGCCGAGCCGACGATCGCGGCGCTGCGGGCCGGCAAGCACGTGCTGTGCGAGAAGCCGCTCGGCCGCACCGCCGCGGAGGCGTACGAGATCTGGGCCGAGGCCGAGCGGGCCGGGGTCGTGCACATGGTCGGCTTCAACTACCGCTTCTTCCCGGCGGTCGCGCTCGCGCGGCGGCTCGTCACGGCCGGCGCGCTCGGCGAGGTCCGCCACTTCCGCGCCCGCTACCTGCAGTCGTGGCTGGTCGACCCCGAGGCGCCGGCGACGTGGCGGCTCGACGCGGCGCAGGCCGGCGCCGGGGCGCTCGGCGACCTCGGCTCCCACGCGGTCGACCTCGCCCGCCACCTCGTCGGCGAGCCGGTCGCCGTCAGCGCGCGCACGGCGACCTTCGTCGGCGAGCGGCCCGGCGGCCGCGTCGACGTCGACGACGCCTTCGCCGCCACGGTCGCCTTCGAGCAGGGCGCGATCGGGACGCTGGAGGGCAGCCGCGTCGCGACCGGCCGCAAGAACCAGCTCGCGTTCGAGATCAACGGCACGCGCGGCTCGGTCGCCTTCGACCAGGAGCGGATGCAGGAGCTGGAGGTCCACCTCCCCGACGCCGACGGCGAGACCGCGACCGCCGGCTTCCGCCGCGTCCACGTCTCCGACCCCGCGCATCCGCTGCTGTCCGAGAGCTGGCCGGCGGGCCACGCGGTCGGCTGGGAGGACAGCTTCGTCTTCGAGCTGCGCCACCTGCTCGAGGCGATCGCCGACGGCACGCCGGTCGCGCCGCTGGGCGCCACCTTCGAGGACGGCTACCGCTGCGCCGAGGTCTGCGACGCGATCGCCGACGCCGCCGCGACCGGCGCCGAGCAGCCGGTCGTCTGCCGCGGCCTCGACGAGCCGGAGCTGGTGTTCGCACCGCCGTTCCCGCCCGCCGGCTGGGAGCCGGCGCTGCACGGGTGAGCGACGAGATGCGGCGCGGCGGCTCAGGCGAACAGGTCGGGGCGGACGCGCTCGAGTCGTTCGAGCACGTCGAGCACGCGGCGGAGGTGGACGCGCAGCGCGGCGGTCGCGCCGTCGGCGTCGTCGTCGCGCAGCGCCGCGACGATCCGCGCGTGGTCCTCGATCAGCTGCGGGAAGGCCTCGGGGCGCTCGTTGAGCTTGCGCACGCGGTCGAGGTGGGCGCGGCTGGGCGCGGCGACTCTCGCGACGGCGGGGAAGCCGCTGGCGTCGAAGATGCGCTGGTGCAGGTCGGTGTCGAAGATGCCGAAGCCGGGGATGTCGTCGCGCGCGATCGCCTCGCGCTGGCCGGCGATGTTGGCCGCGAGCGCGTCGAAGTCGAGCCGCTCGCGGTTGGCCATCGCGGCCTGCAGCGCGGCCACTTCGAGCGCTTCGCGGACGAACTGCGCCTCGCGCACCGCGTGCGGGTCGATCGGCGTCACAAACGTGCCCGAGCGCGGGTGCACGGCGACGAGGCCCTCGTCGGCGAGCCGCAGGATCGCCTCGCGCGCGGGCGTGCGGCTGACGCCCAGCTCGGCCGCGATCGCGACGTCGGAGAGACGCGCGCCGGGCGGATAGCGGAGCTGGACGATGCCGTCGAGCAGCGTCGCGTAGAGCACGTCGCGTGCCTGGCGCGGAGCCTCCGGAGTGCTGGCCATGCTGATATATTACGCGAGGGAGTGTGATGGCGCCGCAGTTGGCAGAGATCCTGCTCGACCCCCAGCCGACGGCCGCATGGCGACGGCTGCGACAGGTCGGGGTCGAGCGCGCCGTCGGCGTGCTGCCGCGCGCGCTGAAGGACTGGCGCGGCGACGACGGCGAGGTGCCGTGGGGGCTGGCGCCGCTGTCGATCCTCGCCGCCATGACCGAGGCCGAGGGCTTCACGCTCGACGTGATCGAGGACAACCCGCCGATGGACCGCATCCGCCTCGGCCGGCCGGGCCGCGAGGAGGAGCTGGAGCAGTTCGCGCTGCTCGTGCGCAACATGGGCCGGCTCGGGATTCCGGTGCTCTGTTACAACTGGAGCGCGCTGCTGGGCTGGGTGCGGACCGAGCTGGCCGCACGCGGCCGCGGCGGCGCGATCGTCGCCGGCTTCGACGCGCGCCGCTTCGAGGGCGCCGAGGTCGCGCTGCGCGACGGCGAGGACGAGGCGGCGCTGTGGGAGAACCTGCGCTGGTTCCTGGAGCGGATCGTCCCGGTCGCGGAGGAGGCCGGCGTGCGGCTTGCGATGCATCCCGACGACCCGCCGCTGTCGCCGGTCCGCGGCGTGCCGCGGATCATCCGCTCGACCGAGGCGATGGAGCGGCTGCTCGAACTGCATCCGAGCGCCGCCAACGGCCTCACCTTCTGTCAGGGCAACGTCACGCTGATGACGCCTGACGTGCCGGCCGCGATCCGCGCCTTCGGCGCGAGCGGCCGCGTCCACTTCGTCCACTTCCGCGACGTGCGCGGCACGCCGGAGCGGTTCCTCGAGACGTTCCACGACGAGGGGCCGACCGACATGCTCGCGTGCATGCGCGCCTACGTGGCCGGCGGCTACGACGGCGTGCTGCGGACCGATCACAACCCCCTGCTGGAAGGAGACGCGGCCGGAGTCCCCGGCTACTCGGACCTCGGCCGGCTGCACGCGATCGGCTACGTGCAGGGCCTGCTGGAAGCAGCGACCGCAACACCCTGAGACGACACGGCGCCGCCCCCGCGGCGCCCGCACCCGAGGAGAGAGATGTCCGTTCCCCTGCGCCGCGCGCTCGCGCCGGCGTTGGCCGCGCTTGCCTGCGCGGCCGGATCCGCCGTGCCCGCATCCGCGGCGACCGCGGCCGACGCGCCCACCGCGTCCGGTGCGCCCGCCGCCCCCGCGAGAGGGCTGCCGCAGCTCGTGCGCGACCCCGACGGCGTCCCCGTCGTCGCGCGCTACGACGTCGCCGCCTACGGCGCCGACGCGAGCGGCAGGGGCGACGCCTCCGCCGCGATCCAGGCGGCGCTCGACGCCGCCGGCGCCGACGGCGGCGGCGTCGTCTGGATCGGCGCCGGCAGCTACCGCGTCGCGACGCCGCTGAACGTCCCGAAGGGCGTCACGCTGCTCGGCGCCTGGCGCGACCCGGACGCCGGCGGCCGGCGCGGCGGCGCGGGGCAGACGGTGCTGCTCGCCGAGCCCGACCCGGCCGCGCAGACGGCGTTCCTGACGCTGGTCGGCGGCGGCGGGATCCAAGGGCTGAACGTCTACTACCCGCAGCAGCGAGCGGAGGCGCCGGTCGCCTACGCGCCGACGGTCCGCCTCGGCGGCAACGGCTCGCAGTTCGCCTCCGTCAAGCAGGTGACGCTCGTCAACCCGTACGAGGCGGTCCGCGCCGGCACCGACAACAACGAGCTGGGCGTGCTCAACGAGGTGCGCAGCTCGCCGCTGCACAGGGGCGTCACGATCGACTTCGCGACCGACGTCGGCCGGATCGAGGACGTCTCGCTCTCGCCGCGCTGGTGGGCGAGCTGGGACGGCACCTCGGAGCGCGCGATCGCGGCGCAGTCGCGCGCGAACGTCGTCGGCCTCGACATCGGCCGCTCCGACACGCAGTACGTGAAGGACCTGGAGGTGACCGACGCCGCCGTCGGCCTGCGGCTGCGGACCGACAGAGGCGTGGTCAACGACGTCACGACCTCCTCCTCGGGCCAGTACTCCGACCTCGCGCTCAAGCGCGTCGGCACCGGCATCAGCCTCCAGGACGTCAACACGATCGCCGTGCAGCTGACGCATGCGCGGATCGAGGCCGAGCAGGTCGGGCTCGAGACCGGCGACAGCTTCTCGCGCACGACCTTCAACTGCCAGGACTGCCGCATCTCGGCGCCGTCGGGCACGCCCGTCCACCTCGGGGCGAGATCGGACGGGACGATCGGCCTCTACAACTCCTGGCTCGGCGCCGCTCAGGGGCCGGCGGCGGTCGTCGAGGGCGGCGCGCTGCAACTGCAGCGCTCGCTCGTGCAGCGGCCGCGCCGCGGCGCGGCGATCGAGCTGCGGCCGGGCGCCGGCGCGCTCGACCTCGTCGACACCAACCTCGGCAGACGCGACGTCGCGGTGAGCGAGCCGGCGGCGCAGGTCGTCGTCGACGCCGGCCTGCTGCCGTTGCAGCTGCGCCCGGCGCCGCAGGCGCCGCGGCTGCCCGAGCAGCCGCGTCCGCGCGGCGGCGCGCTGATCGACGCGACGAGCGCCCGGTACGGCGCGCTCGCCGACGGCACGACCGACGCGACCGACGCGATCCAGCGCGCGCTCGACGCGACCGCCAGAAGAGGCGGCGGCGTCACCTACCTGCCGGCCGGCCGCTACCGGCTCGACGGGTCGCTGACGGTGCCCAGCGGCGTCGAGCTGCGCGGCGCGCAGATCACGCCGTTCCACACCAACGCCGCGGCGACGGTCCTGTACGTGACCGGCGGCGCCGGCAGAGCCGACGGCGCGGCGGCGATCACGCTGCAGGCGCGCGCCGGCGTCAGCGGCCTGCTGACGTGGTACCCGCAGCAGTCGGCCGACGCGGCGGTGGCGTACCCGTTCGCGGTCCGCGTCGCCGGCCGCGACGCGTGGGTGCGGATGGTCGACGTCGGCAACGCCTGGCAGGGCGTCGACGCGGCCAGCACCGACACGACCGGCCACCAGCTCGACTGGGTCGTCGGCGCGCCGCTGAAGACGGGGATCGCGCTCGGCCGCTCGCAGGGCGGGGTCGTGCGGCGGACGCACTTCAACCCGCACTTCTGGTTCCGCACGAGCGGGACGACGCTGCCCGGCGCGCCGGCTGACTGGGACGCGATGATGGCGCTCTTCTTCAAGATCATGAAGATCCAGGACAACAACCTGGACTCGTTCCTGCTCGGCTCCGCGCGCAACGAGGTGATCGACCAGGCGTTCGCGTACCGGCAGAAGGTCGGCGCCCGTTTCGTGCGCCAGGACGGCAGAGGGTTCGAGGGGCTGCTGTACGGCTTCTGGATCGACGCGGCGGTCGACTCGTACGTCGTCGAGGCGACCGGGCCGCGCGGCTTCGACTGCGTCAACTGCGACGCGGGCGCGATCCCGTGGGGCTTCGACGCCAGCAGAGGCGAGATCCCGACGCCCGACCCGGGCACGTTCAGCGAGTCGTACATCCGCCTGGAGCCGGGGGCGGGCGCGGCGTCGAACGCGCGCTTCCACAACTTCGGCGGCAACGCCTTCAACTGGAATCCGTTCAGAGGCGTCGTCGTGCGCGACGGCTCGCTGGAGCTGGTGCAGGCGGCCTTCACGGCCAACCCGCGCGATGACGGCGGCGCGCTGCAGCTGCTCGGCGGCAGGACCGAGGCGGTCGGGCTCAGCTTCAACCGCGTCGGGCGGATCGCGTCCGACAACGTCTCGTTCCTGCACCAGCCGGTCTGGACCGACGTGCACGTGGCGGCCAGCGTGCGGCACGCGCTGATCGCCGGCATCGTCGCGCGCGAGGGCAGCAAGAACGTGCTGCTGTCGAGATCGCCGCTGGTGCGCGTGCGCGGCGCGGTGGCGGTCAGATGAGCGGCGCGCGCGGGACCATGGGCGCGCGTCTGCGCCGGACCGCGGCGCTGCTGGGGGCGGTGGTCGTGAGCGCGGCCGCCGTCGCCGGCGCCGGTGC
>DATIOB010000660.1:0-4458 GCA_035473605.1 Conexibacter sp. | reverse complement strand
GACCGCCTCCGGGCCGCCGGCGGCGAGCGCGCTCAGGCCGGCGTCGATCCAGCTGCTGCGGGGGGTGCGGGTGCTCGCCATGGCTCCTGTCTTCGCTCGCGTTCGGGCCGTGATTGACACACCGGATGGCGGTGGCTAGGCTCGTTCCATACGGTACCGTATGGACGGAGACGACTGATGAGGCTCCCGAACACCGCGCACACCTCCGGGCCGTGGCGGATCCACGAGCTGACCTCCGACTTCCGGCTCGAGGACGTGTGGGCGCTGCCGACGCCCGGCGGCCGCCCCGACGACTTCCCCGAGCTGGTGCAGCGGTTCGCCGCGGGCGACCCGGCGAACGGCTCCTCGCGCGCCGCCCGCGCGCTGTGGGCGATCCGCTGGAAGCTCGGCGAGCTGCTCGGCTGGGACGACGAGGAGACCGGCCTCGACGGCAGGGTCGCAACGCTGCGCGACCGGCTGCCGGCCGACCTGCGCGCGGCAGCGCCCGGCCCGCAGTTCGAGACGCTCCCCTTCAGATCGCTCTACCTGCTCGACGACGAATGGGCGGCCGAGGTCGCCAACGCGACGATGCACGGCGTGCTGCACGTCGGCTGGGTCCCCGACGGCAGCGGCGGCTGGCGCGGCCAGATGGCGGTGCTGGTGAAGCCCAACGGCCGGCTCGGCAGCGCGTACATGGCTGCGATCCGGCCGTTCCGGCACCTGATCGTCTACCCGCCGGTGATGCGGCAGATCGAGCGCGAGTGGCGAGCGCGCGACGGCGCGCCGCCGGCCGCGGCGCGCGCGTGAGGCGCCCACCGCCCACCGTCAGCGTGCGCGGATGACGGCGGTGCGGCGGACGGAGGCGAGGCCGGCGGCCTCGTCGAGCAGCGTCGCGACGACGCGGACGCGGGCGCCTCTCGACACTCTTCTCGGGAGCGCGACGGGCAGCGAGAAGCGGCCCGCGGGGACCTGGGCGCCGCGCAGGCTGGCGGTGCGGCTGGCGGTCACGCGGCCGCCGCGGCCGAGCGCCTCGACGCGGACCGCGAGGACCGGTGCGGTGCCGCGCTTGCCGACGCGCCCGCTGACCGTGACCGATCGGCCTCTCGCCGTGCCGCCGAGCGCTGCGAGCGCGACGGCGCGGGTCGGCCGCAGGCGCGCCGTCCCGCGGCGCACGACGCGCCCTCTGGCGGTGCGCACGACGAGCCCGACGCCGTCGTTGAGGTCCTTCCACGAGCGCGGCTTCAACGCGATCCGCTGGTTTCTGCCGACGCGCAGCGGAGCGAGCCGGACCGATCCCGGCAGGCCTCTGCCGAGCGAGCCGAGCGTGATCGCCAGCGTCGCCGGCGCGCCTCTGTGGACGACCGACAGCTCGCCGCCGGTCAGCGACGCGACGTCGGCGGCTCCGCGCGGCGCGCGCGTCTCGATCTCGGCCGTCTGGCGGACGGTTCTCGACGGCGCCTCGACGAGCGAGTAGCGCACCCCGGCGCTGTCGCCGCCCGGCTCGAAGCCGAGCTGCGCGCGACCGGGGGAGAGCGTCACGCGGTCGCGCTGGCCCGGCTTGGTGTCGATCCCGGTCACGACCGCGTTGGCGCCGTCGCCGAGGCCGCCCACGCCGTAGCCGCCGCTGCCGCTGCCGCTGCCGCTCACCGTCAGGTCGTAGCTGCGGCCGCGCTCCAGCACGTAGGTCGGCGCCGCGCCGTCGAGGCCGGGGCGCAGCGTCACGCCCGACCCGGCCTTGCCGGTCCCGTCCGCCGCCAGCGCCTCGTCGCCGCGGCTGCGGATCGACGTGATCGCGGCCGCGCCGCCGGCGCTGAACATGCTGGCGAGCGAGAAGTTCGTCGGCAGCGTCGCGTTGTGCAGCGGCAGGATCGGCGCGAACGCCAGTCTGTTGAGGTCGCCGCTCCAGTTGAGGCTGCTGCCCGACCAGGTGCCGGCGCCGGTGACCGTGATCGTGTTCGCCGCGATCGCGTTGGCGCGCGCCGTCGGGTTCGTCTCCTCGGCCACCGTGTACGGCGCGTTCGGATCGGAGAGCGCCAGGTCGAAGCCGCCGTCGGCGCGGTCGGTCACGCGGTGCGCGACGACCGCGTGCCCGCCGGTCCCCATGCTGTTCCAGAAGGTCGTCATGACGCCGCCGTCGCGCGCGACCGCCGCCTTCGCGATCGCCTTCCACTCCGCCACGCGGGCCGCCATCGACCCCGGTCCGGGGACCGGGTTGGCCAGTGTCGGCTGGAGCGTGCGGTCGAACTGCGTGTAGTGGTAGCGCACGACGTCGCGCTTGACGCGCGCCGGGTCGGCGAAGTTGGTGATGTCCCACGCACGCTGCGCGCCGGGCTCGTAGGCGGCCGGCGACAGCGGCGAGCTCTGTATGCCGCGGAAGCGCAGCGCCATCGTGGTCCAGCCGTAGCAGAGGCCCTGGTTCGACTTCACGTCCTCGATCCATCTCTCCCAGTAGTCGACGGCGATCGGATCGCGCACGCAGCCGATGAAGCAGACGTAGGCGTCGTCGTCGCCCCAGGTGGCGACGAAGTCGTCCCACGGGAAGAGCGTCGAGCCGGCGCTCATGCCGCTGTTCGCCTGGCGCAGGGCCCAGGTGTTGCGGAAGCCGTCGACGCGCAGCGGCGGCGTGCGCGTCAGCTGCGTGCCGTCCGGCGCCAGCACTCTCAGCCCGCTGGGCGCGTTGACCGGTCCGCCGGCCGGCGTTCTGAGCACGAGCCGGTCGCGCCCGTCGTCGGTGACGCCGCGGTCGATGACCGGGTACTCGCGTCCGCCGTCGTCGACGAATCTGAGCGGGCAGCTGAGCGGGAACTGGCCCAGCACGCCTATCGCGCCGGCGGTCTCCGGGACGGTGTCGGCGCCGAGGCCGGAGACGTTCACCGGGACGGTGTTCGTGCGGTACTCGGCGCTGACCGGCGTCGCGCCGTCGGGCGTCAGCGTCACGCGCACGACCGCGGGGCCGGCGAGGACCGACGTGAGCGGCAGCGAGAAGCTCACGACGCCGTCGCCGGCAGCACGCACGTTCGACGGCGCACCCGGCGTGACCGGACCGGTGAGCGTCTCGGCGCTCACGCGCACGTTGCCGGTGTAGCCGCCGCGGACCGAGAACGCGCCGGAGAGCGGACCGGTGCAGCGCGGCACGAGCGTCTCCGGATTGACGTTGCCGTAGATCTGGAGCGCCGGCACGCCGCGCACCGTCACGACGCCCGACGGCGCGACCGCCGTCCCGACGCTGACCGGCGCGCCGGGCGCGGCAGCCGCCGTCACCGCGACCTGGCGGTCGCCGGTCAGCGGGGAGGAGGCGGTGATCCGCATCGTCGCGGGGTCGCGGCCGCTGAGCGGGTTCGGCGTCACGACCGTGCCGCCGATGCCGGGCGGGAGCGCCGGCACCGAGATCGCGACCGGGCCGGTCGAGCCGTTGTAGCGCTGCACGGCGACCGGCACGTCGACGCTCGACCCCTCGACGACCTCGACGAGCGGGCGCGGCAGCGACAGCGAGAACTTCGGCGGCGGCAGCACCAGCTCGATCGGGGCGACGATGTCGTCGAGGTAGACCTGGCCGGTCGGCGCGTCGACTATCCGTCCCGCGATCCGCACGCTGGCGATCTCGGCGGCAGCGCGCGGACCGAATCTGACCTCGACCGGGACTCCCTGCGGCAGCCCGACGACGCGCGACTCGAGCGTCTGGCCGCTGATCGAGTGGATCGAGATGTCGACCGGCTCCGGGCCGCCGGCGAACATCGACTTGAGGCGGAATCTGACCGCTCTGCGCTCCTCGTCGAAGCCGAAGGCGGCGTTGAACGCTCCCTCGAACTCGCCGATCCCCTTGCACGCGATCGCCGCGGAGCGGCCGTTGATGCCGATGTCGCTGACGACCGGGACGCCGCAGCTGTAGGCCGGGGGAGGCGGCTGGCGGAACGCCGCCATCTGGTTGAAGCGGACGCCGACGTTGCCGTACTGGTCGACCAGCTCCGTGCCCTGAGGGAAGGCCGAGAAGTCGACGACGGTGTCGGCGGCGCGGGCGGCGAGCGGCAGCAGCGCGAGCAGCGCGAACGCTGCGACGCAGGCGGAGAACAGGCGGCGGGTCATCTGGCGCTCCTCGGCACGACGGTGAACGAGAGGACGGACTGCGCGCGGCGGCCGTCGGCGGTCGCGACGACGCGCAGCCGGTGGCGGCCCTGCTGCAGCGATCTGCTGCCGAAGCGACCGGTCAGCGGCACGGAGATGCGGCCGGCGGCCGCGGTGCGGCGGATCGTCCCCACCGTTCTGTGCACGACGCAGCGGCCTCTGCCGCCTCTCGGCGTGCCCGCGACGCAGCGGCCGCGGACGCGGCGCCCGGCCAGCTCGCGCTCGATCGTGAGGACGACCGTCGCGCGCTCGGACAGGCTCGCGCTGAAGCTCGCGCCCTCGTTGCCGGAGGGGCGCCCTCTCGCCGGCGCGACGGCGAAGCGTGCACGGGAGAGCTTGGCGCCGGTCAGGCTCAGC
>DATIOB010000659.1:0-3806 GCA_035473605.1 Conexibacter sp. | reverse complement strand
CCTCGGCTACGAGGCGATGGCGATGCTGGCGATCTCGACGACCGGGATGGCCGACAGGGTCGCGCAGGAGATCGCCGCGTGGGACGAGGCCAGTCACGTCGTCGTGACGGCCGGTCACCACGACGTGATCGTCGAGGTCGTCTGCAGAGACCGCCAGCACCTGCTGGAGCTGATCAACCGCGTCCGCGCGATCGACGAGGTGACGTCGACGGAGACCTTCGTCTACCTCGACCTCGTCAAGCAGACCTACGACTGGAGACCGACCTCCGAGTGAGGCCCCGGCGGCGCGCCGCGCCGCCGCCCCGCTCGTCAGGAGTTCGCCGAGGGCGCGTCGCGGCGTGCCATCTCTCGAGAAGGAGCAGCATGAGGATCGACCGCATCACAGCGACCGCGCTGCGCATCCCGCTGCGCGAGAGCACTTCGTTCTCGACGCGGCGCGTCGAGCATCGCGACTACGTGCTGGCGCACGTGCGCACCGACGACGGGCGCGAGGGCGTCGGCTACACCTACGCCGGCAACAGCGGCGGCGCGTGGCTGGCGCAGGCGATCGAGGAGCTGATCGCGCCGGTGCTCGTCGGCCGCGACGCGCTCGCGATCGAGGAGAACTGGGAGGCCGTCCACCGCGAGCTGCTGCTGGCCGGGCGGCGCGGCGGGCTGGTGCGCGCGCTCAGCGCCGTCGACATCGCCGCCTGGGACCTGCTCGGCCAGGCCGCCGGGCTGCCGCTGCGGACGCTGCTGGGCGGCGCCGGCGACCGCGTCGAGGCGTACGCCAGCGGCGGCTACTACCGCGCCGGCGACGCCGTCGAGAACGTCGTCGCCGAGATCGGCCGCTACCAGGCGCTCGGCTTCAGCAGATACAAGATGAAGGTCGGCGGGCTGCCGCTGCGCGAGGACGTCGCGCGCGTCGCGGCGGCGCGCGAGGCGCTCGGACCGGACGGCTGGCTGGCGCTCGACGCCAACAACGCGTGGCGCTCCAGCGACGAGGCGCTGCGCGCCGCGCGCGCCTTCGCGCCGCACGACATCTGGTGGCTCGAGGAGCCGCTGCTGCCCGACGACGTGCAGGGCCACGCGCGGCTGACGCAGCGCTCGCCGATCACGATCGCGACGGGCGAGATCGAGGCGACGCGGTGGGGCTTCGCCGAGCTGCTGCGCGCCGGCGCCTGCGACATCGTGCAGCCCGACGTCTGCGTCGCCGGCGGCGTCACCGAGTGGAACAAGATCGTCCACGCGGCGCAGGCGGTCGACCGGCCGGTCGCGCCGCACTGGCACGCCAACCTGCACGCGCAGCTGTTCGGCGCCAGCGCCAACTGCCTCGTCGTCGAGTACTTCGCGCTGGAGGAGGACGTCTACAACTTCGAGCGCGTCGTCGCCAACCCGCTGCAGGTGGACCGCGGGCAGCTCGTGCTCGACGACACGCCCGGGATCGGCGTGCGCTTCGACGCGGCGGCCCTCGCGCGGTTCGCGTTGCCGTCCACGTCCACGTCCGTGGCCGGCGCATGACGCCGGGGGACGCCGCGGTGCGGGAGGCGCGCCAGCTGATCGGCGCGCGCCGGCCGGCGCTCGGCGCCGATCCGCTGGAGATCCGCGATCCCGGCAACGGCGACCTCGTCGGGCTCGGGGCGCGCGGCAGCGCCGACGACGTCGCGGCCGCGGTCGCCGCCGCGCGCGCGGCGCAGCCGGCGTGGGCGGCGACGCCGCTCGGTGCGCGCGGGGAGCTGCTGCGCCGGGCCGCTGAGATGCTCGCCGCACAGCGCGGAGCGTGGGCGCGGCTGATCACGCGCGAGATGGGCAAGCCGCTGCGCGAGTCGCTCGCCGAGTGCGATCGCGCGGTCGCGATCGTGCGCTACTACGCCGCCGAGGCGCAACGCCCGTTCGGCGCCCAGTACGCCTCGCAGGAGACGCCGGCGTGGATCTTCACGCGCCGCGAGCCCGTCGGCGTCGTCGGCGTGATCGCGCCATGGAACCACCCCGGCGCGATCCCGACGTGGAAGAGCGTGCCGGCGCTCCTGTACGGCAACGCCGTCGTGCTGAAGCTGGCCGAGCAGGCGCCGCTCTCGGGGCTGGTGCTCGTCGACACGCTGCGCGAGGCCGGCCTGCCCGACGGTGTCGTGAACGTCGTGCTGGGCGTCGGCGAGACGGTCGGCGCCGCGCTCGCCGCTCATCCCGGCCTCGACGTGATCAGCTTCACCGGGTCGACCGCGGTCGGCGAGCGGATCCGCGCCGCGGCCGGCGTCAGCGGCGCCCGCGCCCAGCTCGAGCTGGGCGGCTCCAACGCCGCGATCGTGCGCGCCGACGCCGACGTCGAGCTGGCGGTCGGCGCCCTGCACGCCGGCGCCTTCGCGACCTCGGGGCAGAACTGCACCGCCACCCGCCGCGTCTACGTCGCGCGCGAGCGCTACGACGAGGTCGCCGAGCGGCTGGTCGCCCGCGCGCGGGCGATGCCCGTCGGCCACGGCCTCGACGACGGTGTCGAGCTCGGCCCGCTGATCGACCGCGCGGCGCGCGACCGCGTGCTGGCGGCCTGTCGCCGGGCGGAGGCGGCCGGCACCGTCCTGCTCGCCGCCGAGGAGCAGCGCGACGGTCGCCTCGCCGCCGGGGCGTTCGTCGGCCCGGCGCTCGTCGGCGACCTCCCGCACGACGCCGAGCTGGCCCGGGACGAGGTCTTCGGCCCGGCGCTCGCGCTGTGGCCGGTCGACTCCGACGAACAGGCGCTGGCGCTCGCCAACCGCTCGCGCTACGGCCTCTCGGCGTCGATCTTCACGCGCGACCTCGACGTCGCCAAGCAGTTCGTCGAGCGGATCGAGGCCGGCGTCGTGCGCGTCAACCAGAAGACGTCGGGCGTCGAGCCGCACGTGCCGTTCGGCGGCTGGAAGGCGAGCGGCCACGGCCCGCGCGAGCAGGGGCGCGCTCCGCTGGAGCTGCTGACCCGCGAGAAGACCGTCTACATCCACCCGTCGGCGTGAGCGCCGACCCGCAACCGAACAGGAGCAGCAGATGACGACGATCCAGCGCATGGAGACCGCGGGCGCCGACCTGACCCCGGCCGGCAGAAAGGCGACGACGATCGCCGGCGATCCGGTCGAGTCGTGGACGGCGCTGTACGAGGACGAGGTCGTCGAGGTCGGCGTCTGGCAGTGCACGCCCGGCTCCTTCACCTCGTTCTGGGACGGCAAGATCGAGGCGATCCACGTGATCGCCGGCGACGGCACGCTGATCGAGGAGGACGGCACCCGTCACGCGCTGACCCCCGGCGCGCTCGTCGTGATGCCGGCCGGCGCGAGAGGCACCTGGGAGATCCGCGAGACGCTCGTCAAGAGCTACACGATCACGCAGGTGCCAGCGGCGGGGTAGAGGGTCGCGCGTTGACCGCTCCCTCGGCGGCCGTTACGTTGTTCAGACGCACCGAACCACGTCGCCGTGGCCGGTGTGACACCCGAGGAGAGGTCGGTCCGATGTCGTCGTCGTTCGCGCGGATGGTCGCGCTCGTGGTCAGCGTCGCCGCGCTGTGCGCGTTCGCCGCCGGTCCGGCCGCAGCGGACCGCATCGACGAGCAGTTCCGCGCCGACGCGCACGCGTCGGCGTTCAGAAGATCGGCGACGAACATGCGGATCCCCGTGCGCGACCCCGGCCCGCCGCCCGGCGCGCAGGTGCTGAGATACAGATTCGGTCCGGTGACGATCCGGCCGGGCCAGAACCTGATCGACGTCGACCTGCAGAAGGAGCGGCCGAACGTCGACGGCTGGATCGTCGGCTTCCGCCCCGGCCTGGTCGACGCCGAGACGGGCAAGAACCCTCCGGTCACCAAG
>DATIOB010000658.1:0-11720 GCA_035473605.1 Conexibacter sp. | reverse complement strand
CCCACGCTGTGGGATCCCGCGACGGGAGCGGTCGCGCCCGCGACGACGTACCGCGCCGACGCCGACGGCACCGAGATCCCGCTGACGCTGGAGCCGCACGAGGTCGTCGGCGTGACGTTCGGAGGGCGCGCCGGTCGCGACGAGGACCCGCACGCCGTCGCCGTCTCTCCCGGTGCGACCGTCGAGCGGCTCGACGCCGACCGCCGCGGGCTGCGCGCGACCGTGCTCGCGACGCGCCCCGGCCCGCTCGCCGTCGTCGCGCGCGACGGCGCCCGCGCGTACCGCGGCGGCACGACGCTCGCCGATCCGCTGACGCCGATCGTGCTCGACGGCGACTGGCGGCTTCGGATCGAGACGAGCGCCGGCATCGACGCCGACCGCCCGCTCGGCAGCTGGACCGACCTCGCGCCGCGGCACTCCGGCAGCGCCGTCTACACGCGCACGCTGGAGCTGACGAGAACCCAGCTCGCCGGGCGCGAGTGGACGCTCGACCTCGGCGACGTGCGCGCGGCCGCGGAGGTCACGATCAACGGCAGACCGCTCCCGCAATCGCTGCTGTGGGCGCCGTTCGTCGCCGACGTCGGCGACCTGCTGCGCGCGGGCGCCAACGAGATCGCGGTGCGGGTCACCAACACCGGCGCCAACAGCCACGGCGACGTGCGCGACTCCGGCCTGCTCGGTCCGGTGCGGCTGCTGCCGCAGCGGCGCCTGACGGTCGCGCTCGAGCGCGCGGACCGCGACGCCCTGCTGGAGCTGCGACCGGCCGCCGCCTCGCTCGCCGTCGCCCCTGGCCAGCAGCGGACGCTGCGCGTCGCGGTGCGGGACCTGACGGGCGACTCAGGTCGCGTGCGGCTGACCGCCGAAGCGTCCGGCCCCGTGCAGCTGCGCGATCGCTCGGTCGACGTGCGGCTCGGCCGCGACGGCACTGGCAGCGCGGAGCTGACGGTCTCGGCACCGCTCGGCGCAGAGCTCCCCGGCACGGGCGAGCTGCGCCTGCGCGCGGGCGAGGCGGCCGTGACCGTGCCGGTGCGGATCGACCTCGCGTCGCGCATCGGGCGAGCCCGCGCCTCCTCGACGCTGTCGCCCTGGCACGCCAGGTTCCTGGTCGACGGGATCACGAGCGTCGACCACGCCGCGTGGAGGCGCGGCGAGGCGTGGAACGACGGTACGGCCGCCGCCTTCCCGGACACCGTCACCGTCGCGTTCGACGCTCCCGCGCCGGTCTCGCGCGTGCGCGTCTGGACACTCGACACGCCGCAGGATCCCGCCGCGGTCTTCGGCGTGCGCGACTTCGACGTCCAGCTCGAGGTCGACGGCCGCTGGAGAACGGTCGGGCAGGTGCGCGGCAACAGAGCGGCGCTCGCGGAGCTGACCTTCCCGCGCGTGAGCGCCGAGGGTATGCGCGTGGTCGTCAGCTCCGCACCGGAGAGCTATTCGCGCCTCGTCGAGCTGGAGACGCTGCCCTGAGCTAAGCCCGCGCGCCGGCCTGCGGGTCCAGGCGCGACATCTGCACGTTGGCGTCGAGCTTTGAGGTGCCGCCGCCGCGGTAGACGCCCTTGACCGGCGGGATGTCGGCGTAGAAGCGGCCGTGGCCGATCTTCACGTGCGTCTCGCCGGCGAAGCGGCGGTTGGTCGGGTCGACGCCGACCCAGACCGGCTCGCCGCGGCCGTCGACGCCGGGCAGCAGCGCCTCCAGCCAGGCGTGCGTGTCGACCTCGAGCGAGTCGGAGCCCTCGTCCTCAGGTGCCGCCCACAGGTAGCCGGAGACGTAGCGGGCGGCGATCCCGTGGCGCCGCAGCAGCACGAGCGAGAGGTGGACGAAGTCCTGGCAGACGCCGGCGCCGGCCTCCAGCAGGTCGGTCACCGTCGAGCCGACGTAGGTCGCCCCGCGGCGGTACTCGAACGAGTCGGGGATCAGCTCGATCAGCAGCCGCAGCACCGCGAGCGGGTCGCTGGCGGCGCCGAGCGATCCCTCCAGCGCGTCGATCCCGTCGATCCGCGGCTGGTCCTGCCACGGCAGCAGGAACTCGCCCCCGGCCTCGACATAGGCGTCGCTCTGCAGCGCCGCCCACGGACCGTGCGGCGGCTCGGGCGGCGCGCTCGTGACGACGCGCGCGCGCACGTCGATCGTGAGGTGGTCGTGGCCGGTCGGGATTCCGAACTCCAGCACCTCGGTGCCGAAGTAGTCGAGGTGGCGGGTGACGCGCGCCTCGGGGTCGATGCGGGTGTGGAACTCGTCGCAGCGCTGCGTCGAGGTCGTCGCCGGCCGCACGCGCAGCGCGTTGAGGTTGTCGCTGACGTTGGCGCCGTATCTGTACGCGGTCAGGTAACGAATGGAGAAGTGCATGCGGTCACACCACCATCGCGATCCCGCGTTCGCCGGCGGCCATGCCGGCGAAGTAGCGGTCGGCGACGTCCTGGTCGACGGCAGCCAGCTCGTGCTGCGCACGCTCGCAGATCCCGATCAGCTCCTGGCCGGCCGGCAGCACGCGGCGCTGGAAGTCGAGGTCGGCGGCGAGGCGGCTGACGCGCAGCACCGGCTGCGAGTCGCGCGGGCTGGCGTCGGCGGCGGTGAAGGCGTCGTGGAGCGAGTCGACGCACGCGGCGACGCTGTCGGGGTAGGCCCGCTCGAAGATCAGGAAGCGCGCGACCGGCTGCGCGTTCGGCGGCGCGGTGACCGCCCGCAGGTAGGCGTGGAAGCCGCCGACCGCCTGCAGCAGCGCGAGCGCGTTGCCATCGCGGCGGGGATCCTCCTCGCCGCTCGGCAGCGCGATCCGCAGCAGCCGCAGCATCATGTCGGCCACCTCGATGAAGGAGCCGGCGTCGAGGAACGACTTCGCCTCGTCGCGCAGCATCGCGCGGTCGGCGATCCCCCAGATCAGCGCCATCCGCTGCTTGACGTACTGCGAGGCGAGGTAGGGGCCGGCCGGCGCTGACCATCTCGCGCTGCCGTCGCCGCGCAAGGTCAGCGTCGTCGTGTTGATCGCCTCCCACATCTCGGCGGAGATCACGTCGCGCACGGTGCGCGCGCCCTCGCGCGCCCGCTCGACGGAGGCGAGCATCGAGTCGGGCCGGTCGGCGTCGAGCGTCAGCCGCGCCAGCGCCGCGCCGCGGCCGAGCCTTTCGTCGGCCGAGCTGCCGCCGAGCATCGCGACGAGGCCGGTCCAGCCGAGCGTGACGCCGGGGCCGGAGTCCGACGGCCCCTGCAGCTCGGTGCGGAAGACGCCGTCGACCGAGCGCGCGGTGAACTCCGCGCGGGCGAGGTTGCGGCCGAGCCAGTACAGCTCGTGCGCGATCCGGGCGAGCACTAGGCCGGCCCGTCCTGCTGCTGTTGCTGCTGCTGGTTGGTCCAGGCGTCGCCGTAGCGCAGGTCGGGCAGCGCGGGCGGGCTGGCGACGTCGGCCATCTGGGGGCCGGCGCGGTCGGCGTCGTCGCCGTCCTCCAGCACCCACGTGTCCTTCGAGCCGCCGCCGCGCGAGGAGTTGACGATCATCGAGCCCTCCGTCAGCGCGACGCGCGTGAGGCCGCCGGGGACGATGTCGATCCGCTCGCCGAAGACGGCGAACGGCCGCAGGTCGACGTGGCGCGGCGCGAGCAGCCCGTCGCCGCCGACCGTCGGCACGGTCGACAGCCGCACGACCTCCTGCGCGATCCACGCCTCGGGCTTGGCGCGCACCGCGGCGGCGACGCCGGCCAGCTCCTCGTCGCTGGCGTGCGGGCCGATCGTGACGCCCTTGCCGCCGGACTCGTCGGTCGGCTTGACGACGAGCTGGTCGATCCGCGAGAGGACGTGCTCGCGCACCTCCTCGTCGGCGAGCAGGTAGGTCTTGACGTTCTCGAGGATCGGCTCCTCGCCGAGGTAGAACCGGATCATCTCGGGGACGAAGTGATAGACGGCCTTGTTGTCGGCGACGCCGGTGCCGAAGGCGTTGGCGATCGCGACCGAGCCGGCGCGGTAGGCGCGCACGAGGCCGGGCACGCCGAGCATCGAGTCGGGGCGGAACTCGAGCGGGTCGACGAAGTCGTCGTCGAGCCGCCGGTAGACGGCGTGGACGCGCACGAGGCCGCGCGTCGTGCGCATGTAGAGGACGTCGTCGCGCACGACGAGGTCGGAGGCCTCGACCAGCTCGACGCCCATCTGACGCGCGAGGAAGGCGTGCTCGAAGTAGGCCGAGTTGAGCGAGCCGGGCGTCCACACGACGACGGTCGCCTCGCTGTCGGCCGACGGCGCGACCGAGCGCAGCGCCTTCAGCAGCAGCTGCGGGTAGTGGTCGACCGGCCGCACGCGGTAGTTCTGGAACAGCTGCGGCAGCAGCTGCGTCATCGCGGCGCGGTTCTCCAGCACGTAGGAGATCCCGGAGGGCGTCCGGACGTTGTCCTCGATCACCTTCCAGGAGCCGTTGGAGTGGCGCACGAGGTCGCAGCCGGCGACGTGCGTGTAGACGCCGCCGGGCGGGCGGATCCCGTGCACGGCGCGGGCGAAGTTGGGCGAGCTGACGACCAGCCGCCACGGCACGATCCCCTCGCGCACGATCTCGCGCGCGTGGTAGATGTCGTCGACGAAGGCGTTGAGCGCGCGGATCCGCTGCGCCAGCCCGCGCTTGATCGAGCGCCACTCCTCGCCGCCGATCACGCGCGGCACGAGGTCGAGCGGGAAAGGGCGCTCGCGGCTCGGCCCGTCGTCGCCGGAGGTCTCGAACGTGATCCCCTGGCGCAGGAAGGTCGCGTCGCGGCGGCGGCCGGCCTCGACGAGGCCGTCGGCACCGAGCCGCTCCAGCTCGGCGATCAACGGCGCGGCGACGTGGCGCGGTGTCCCGTCGGTCTCGAACAGCTCGTCGAGGAAGGGGGCGCGCGGGTGGTAGCCGTCGAGCTGAGGGGCGGTCGCTTCGGACATCGTGCCTTCGATTCTCTACCCCGCGCAGGGGCCTGGACATTCGCCGGATGGAGCGTCTTCAGGCACGAGGGGTGGACTGATTGGCACCAGTGTAGGCCGACATGGCATGAGCGAACTCGTTTGAATCTGGTTGGACTTGGACAGAACTGCTCTGTTTCGCGCAGGAACGAGCGAGGAGAGCAATGCGAGGTCTTGGAAGATCCACCCTGGCACGGGTGGCGGTATCGGCTGGCTGCGTGCTGGCGGCCGGCGGCGCTGGCGCCGCGACGGCCGCCGCCGACGTGCCCGCGCCGAGTCAGCTGACGGTCCGCGACCAGCAACGGCCGCTGAACGTCGAGGGGCCGCCGCAGTTCGGCTGGATGCCGGGCAGCGAGCGCGGCGACGACGTGCAGAGCGCCTACCAGCTGCGCGTGCAGCGGGCCGGCGACGACGACCCCGTCTGGGACAGCGGCAAGGTCGACTCCGACGCGCAGTCGTACGTGCGCTACGAGGGGCCGAGACTGGCGGTCGGCGCCAGCTACGAGTGGACCGTCCGCACCTGGGACGGCGACGGCGACGCCTCCGGCTGGGCGCCGAAGGCCAGCTTCGACACCGGCCTGCGCGACGGCGACTGGTCCGGCGCGAAGTGGATCCGCCGGATCACGACCGGCAACGACTCCGCGATCGACTTCACGCTCGCGCGCAAGCAGGTGCAGGTCGGCGGCAGCCCCGTCGTGCGCGCCCGCGCCTACGTCTCGGCGATGGGCCAGTACGAGCTGCACGTCAACGGCAGACGGGTCGTGCGCGACTCGAGCTTCTACTACCCCAACGAGGCGCAGTACACGGCGACCGACGTGACTGCGCAGGTGACCGCCGGCCAGCCGCTCGCGCTCGCCGCCAGATACCACTACTGGACGTGCACCTGCCAGGGCCGCGCGAACGGCCCCGCGTCGAACACGACGCTCGCCGCCGCGGCCGCGCCCGGCGACACGACGCTGAGAGTGGCCTCGGTCGGCGTCTTCGACGTCGGCGACCAGGTCGACGTCGGCAGCGGCGCCGACAGAGAGCGCGTCACCGTGACGGCGATCGGCACCGCGGGCGCCGCCGGCACGGGCGTCACCGTGACGCCGGCGCTGACCAGAGCGCAGGCCGAGAGAGCGGCCGTCGTCGACCTCGCCGGGCCCTCGGGCCTGATCGCGAAGGTCGTCGTCGACCACGCCGACGGCTCGCGCCAGACCTTCGTCACCGACGAGAGCTGGAGAGTGTCGAAGGACAGAGCGTTCACGAACGAGACGCTCACCTACCGCAACGGCGACGCCGGCGACCGCGTCGAGCGCTACGACGCGCGCCTGGAGCAGCCCGGCTGGGACACCGTCGGCTTCGACGACTCCGGCTGGGAGCCGGCGTACGCGATCGGCGCCCATCCGCGCCCGGTCAACCCGCTGCGCACGACCTTCACCCATCTGGAACCGTCGATCGCGGGCGTCACGCGGAAGATCCACAGACCGGTCTCGGTCAGAGAGCTGGCCGACGGCACCGTGATCGCCGACATGGGCCGCGTCGTCGCGGGCGTCCCGCGCGTGCGCTTCCGCGAGGGCGTCGCCGGGCGGCAGATCACGCTGCTGAGCAGCTTCCGCCTCAACAACACGCTGCTCGCCGCGCCGGCCGCCGCTGGTGACGCGACGGTGAAGGTGAGAGCGGTCGGCAACTTCGTCGCGGGCGACCGCCTCACGGTCGACGCGCCCGGCATCAACAAGGGCGAGGGCGATCCCGAGGTCCGCACGATCGTCTCCGTCGGCACGGCCGGCGCCGAGGGCACGGGCATCGTGCTCGACCGCCCGCTGGAGCGCGCGCACGCGAACCTCGCCTACGTCGAGGGCTCGCGCGCCGGCACCGACGGCCAGGACACGCAGTCGAGCAACCTCGCCAACTACTACACGCAGAAGGACGGCGCGCAGACGGCCGAGCCCTACCAGTACTGGGGCTGGCGCTATCTCCAGGTCAGCGCCCCCGGCGCCGGCGAGCCGCTGACCGCCAACGACCTCGTCGCCGTCGAGCAGTTCACCGACGATCGCGAGGAGCGCCTGGCGACCTTCGACTCCGACGACGCGACGCTGAACGCCGTCTTCGAGCTGATGCGACGCTCCGGCCGCGACTCGGTCCAGGACACCTACCTCGACACGCCGACGCGCGAGAAGGCCGGCTTCCTCGGCGACGGCGTCGACATCTCGTGGGCGAACATGCTCGCGCTCGGCGAGCGCAACGCGACCGTCCGCGGCATCCGCGACGCGATCCACTCGCAGACGCACAGCTGGACCGCGCCGAGCAACGGCTACTGCACGGCGCTCGAGGTGCCGTGCTCGTACCCGAGCCTCGGGACGCCCGGTCGCATGAACTCGGTCTATCCCAACGGCGACAACATGCGCGACATCCCCGACTACACGGAGATGTTCCCGGACTGGGTCTGGCGCTACTACCTGACGACCGGCGACAGAGCGCTGCTGGAGGAGGCCTACCCGGCGATGCAGGCGGTCTCCGCCTACGTCAACGGCGCGGTCGCGAGCAGCGGCGACGCGGCCGGGCTCGTCTTCGACCTGCCGGGCGGGACCAGCTCCTACAGAAACGGCATCATCGACTGGCCGGCGCCGATGCGCTACGGCTACACCTTCGACGACAACGCCGCGCGGACCGTCCACAACGCCTCCGGCGTCGGCGCGATCCGCGCGACCGCGGAGGCGGCGAAGGTGCTCGGCCGCGGCGGCGAGGCGGCGCAGTACGGCCAATGGGCCGACGCGCTCACGAGCGCGATCAACGGCAAGCTGGTGCGGCCGAGCGGCCTCTACACCGACGGCCTCTCGCGCCAGCCCGGCAACGCGCAGATCGACAACTCCGCGCAGCACGCGCAGAGCTACCCGATCTACTACGGCGTCGCGCCGAGAGCGCAGTGGCCGGCGCTCGCCGACGAGATCGAGCGGCTCGGCATGAACCAGGGGCCGATGACGCTGCACATCCTGCTCGACGCGCTCGCGAGAGCGGGCCGTGACGATGCGGTGCTGCGGCTGCTGACCGACCGCGCCGGCGACGGTCCCGCGCGCACGGTCGCCGAGGGCGGCACCTTCATGTGGGAGCAGTGGAGCCCCGGCTGCACGACCCCGCGCTGCGCCGAGCCGAACGTCAGAAGCAGCGACAGCCACTCGCACGGCTGGGGCTCGTGGGCGATCGTCGACGTCGTCGAGACGCTGCTCGGCGTGAAGGTCACCAGTCCCGGCGCTGCGACCGTCGCGATCGAGCCGCCGACGCTGCGCGGCGACCGCCTGCGCACGGCGAGCGGATCGGTCTGGACCCAGCGCGGCACAGTCGCGGTCAGATGGGCGCGCGGCGAGCGCGGCCTCACGCTCGACGTGAAGGTGCCGACCAACCAGCGCGCCGAGGTGCGGATCCCCGGCGTGACCGACGCCGCGGCCGTGACGGCCAGCGGCGCCGGCGCGCCGCGCTTGCAGCGGATCGAGGACGGCGCGGCCGTCTTCACCGTCGGCTCGGGCGACGCGCGCTTCGAGCCGGCCGCGGCGACGCCGCCTCCGGGCCCGCCGACGCCGCCGCCCGGCGGTGGCACGACCCCGCCGACTCCGCCCGCGCCGCCGGCCAGAAGAGCGCCCGCCAGAAGAGATCGCGTGAAGCCGCGCGTGACGGCGGTCAAGCTCGCCGGCGGTCAGCGGATCCGCGTGCGCGGGACGCTCGCGCTGCGGCTGCGCCTGTCGGAGCGCGCGACGGTTCGCGTGGCGCTGCAGCGCGCCGTCAGAGGTCGCTGGCGCGCCGCCGGCGGCGTCTCGAAGACGCTCGCCGCCGGCAGCCGGACGCTGAAGGTGAAGCTCGGCAAGCGCCCGGCGGGGACGTACCGCCTGACGCTCGTCGCGCGCGACAGAGCGGGCAACCGCTCGGTCGCGAGAACGGTGCGGTTCGCCGTGGTGAGAGCAAGAGGATGAGCTGAACGGGCGGGCAGCTTTGCGCTGCCCGCCCGAACTCACTTGCTCATCTTCTGATAGCGGCGGATTGCGAGCGGCGCGAAGACCGCGACGATCACGAGCGGCCAGACGACGGCCATCAGGATCGCGTGCGTCTCGATCCAGCTCGTCCCGACCGGGTCGCCGTTGCCGAACAGCTCGCGCGTGGCGTTGACGGTCGAGGAGAGCGGGTTCCACGCCGCGATCGTCCCGAGCCAGTCGGGCATCTGCGACGGCGAGACGAAGACCGACGAGATCATCGTGAACGGGAACAGCAGCCCGGAGATGTTGCCGGCCGACTCGATCGAGGTGATCGCGAGGCCGATCCAGATGCCGATCCACAGCACGGCGAAGCGCAGCAGCAGGAGCAGCAGCACCGCGGCCCCCGCCTTGGCGAGCCCCTCGTGCCAGCTCCAGCCGACCGCCAATCCCATCGCGATCATCACGGCGAAGGTGATGACGGCGTTGATCATCGCCGCGACGCAGCCGCCGCCGAGGATCGCCGCGCGCGACATCGGCATCGCGCGCAGCCGGCTGGTGATCCCGCGCTCGCTGTCCATCGCGATCCCGAACAGCGACTCGCTGATCCCGAAGGCGGCCGACATCACGAACAGACCCGGCATCAGGTACTCGCGGTAGTCGTCGGAGGAGGCGCCTGGAACGACGATCGCGCTGCCGAAGACGTAGCCGAACAGCAGGATCGACATCACCGGGAAGGCGAGCGTCCACGCGATCCGCGCCGGCTCGTAACGCCAGTGCAGCAGGTCGCGCACGGCGAGCGTCCAGGTGTCCTTGGCGGTCCAGCGCAGGCTGCTCATGCCGCGATCTCCTTCGGCTCCGCGTCGGCCGTGTCGTCGTCGCTCTCCGCGCGCGTGCCGGTCAGCTGCATGAAGACGTCGTCGAGCGTCGGCTGGCGCAGCGCCACGTCCTCGACCGCGATCGCCGCCGCCTGCAGCCCGGCGAGCACGTCGGTGAGGCTCGCGACGCGGTCGTGGACCGGGGCGCTGACGCGCCGCCGCTCGCGGTCGACGTCGGGCGTCGCGCCGCTGACGCGGGCGACGATCTCGACCGCCTCGGCGAGCTGCTGCGCCTCGCGCAGCACGACGTCGACCTGGCTGGCGCCGAGGCGCGACTTCAGCTCGTTCGGCGTGCCGTCGGCGATCACGCGGCCGCGGTCGACGACCGAGATGCGGTCGGCGAGCTGGTCGGCCTCGTCGAGGTAGTGGGTCGTGAGCAGCACGGTCGTTCCGCCCGCGACCAGCTCGCGCACGACCGACCACACCTCCATGCGGTTGCGCGGGTCCTGGCCGGTCGTCGGCTCGTCGAGGAACAGCACCTTCGGCGCCGTCACGAAGCTGACGGCGAGGTCGAGCCGCCGCTTCATCCCGCCTGAGTAGCCCTTCGCCTGGCGGTCGGCGGCCTCGGTCAGGCCGAACTGCTCGAGCAGCTCGTCGGCGCGCTTGCGCGCGGCGCGCGGGGAGAGGTGGTGCAGTCTCCCGAACATGACGAGGTTCTGACGGCCGGTGAGGATCTCGTCGATCGCGTCGGTCTGGCCGGTCAGGCCGATGCGCGTGCGCACCTGCGCGGCCTGCGTCGCGACGTCGAAGCCGGCGACCTCGGCGCGGCCGCCGTCGGGGCGCAGCAGCGTCGTGAGGATGCTGACCGCCGTCGTCTTGCCGGCGCCGTTGGGGCCGAGCAGGCCGAGCACGCTGCCCTCGGCGACCTCGAGGTCGAGGCCGTCGAGCGCCTGCTTGTCGCCGTAGCGCTTGCGCAGTCCCGCGGCGACGATCGCCGATCTGGGGGTCGTCACGTGGTCACTCCCTCCTTCATCTGAGTACAGCGTACGGTGTTTCGCGTACACCATACGCAGATATAGTTCGGTCTGCAATGGCGACCTCCGACGACGACAGACGCGGCGGCTCCGACGAGGTGCTGCGGATGCTGTGGCAGCCGAGCGCGCGCCCGACGCGTGGGCCGAAGCCGAAGCTGACGCTGGAGCAGCTCGTCGACGCCGCGATCGAGCTGGCCGACGAGGTCGGGCTCGAAGCGATGTCGATGCGAGCGGTCGCGAGAGCGCTCGACGTCGGCGCGATGTCGCTCTACCGCTACGTGCCGAGCAAGGAGACGCTCGTCGAGCTGATGTTCGACACCGTCCTGCGGCGCCAGCCGCGCGCGCACGAGCTGCCGGGCGGCTGGCGCGAGCAGCTGGAGGCGACCGCGCGGATCGACCTCGCCTTCTACATGCGCCATCCGTGGGTGCTGGAGATCTCCGGCGCGCGCCCGCCGCTGGGGCCGGGCACCTTCGACGTCTACGAGTCGGTGCTGCGCGTCGTCGCCGACACCGGCCTGACGAAGGCCGAGCTGTCGCCGGCGGTCTCCTCGCTCGCCGCCTTCGTCCGCGGTGCCGCGCACGGCGAGCTGATGAAGGCGCGCGCCGTGCGCGAGAGCGGCATCTCCGACGAGGAGTGGTGGGGAGCGCGCGACGACTTCTGGCAGCACCACTTCGACCCCGAGCGCTATCCGACGATCACCGCGATCTACACCGCCGGCGGCTACGAGAACGCGCCCGACGAGTTCGAGTTCGGTCTCCAGCGGCTGCTCGACGGACTCGCGGTGCTGATCGACAGACGCGCCGGCGGCTGAGCGGCGAGCGCTCACAGCGCCACCTCCCTGGTCAGGGCGAGCGCGTCGCGCAGGCGGCGGTCGTGCGTGGCGACGACGAGCGCGCCGGGCCAGTCGGCGAGCGCCGCCTCGAGCGTCTCCAGCGAAGCGACGTCGAGGTGGTTGGTCGGCTCGTCGAGCAGCAGGCAGGTCGCGCGGCGATGCGCGAGCACGGCCAGCTCCGC
>DATIOB010000657.1:0-4935 GCA_035473605.1 Conexibacter sp. | reverse complement strand
CGACCAGCCCGCGGCGGTGATCGACTTCGGCGGGCCGCTTCTGGCCGTGTAGTCCTCGAACGACATCCCCGGCGTCGGCGTCGTCAGCACGAGCTTCGTCAGTCTCTCCGCGCCGGCCAAGTCGACGTAGACACCAAGCTGGGGGTGGGCCGCCGGATCCTCGAACAGGGGAGTTCTCCACGAGGTCGACGTCGAGCCGTCGACGACCGCGCCGGCGTCGCCGAGGTCGAGGTCGTCCTCGGCGTAGGGCGCGTAGGGGACGGCGACCGCGCCGAGCGCGATGTTCGTCTCCTTCAGTCTCGGCTGCGCTGCTCTTCTCTCCGCCGCTCTCTCGGCGCCGCTGTCGTCGGTGACGCTGCCGTCATCGCTGTCGACGTCCTCGCCGGAGTCGTCGGGCGGCGGCGGGTTGGGCGTCGAGGTGTCGATGTCGTCGCTGTAGTCCGGGACGGAGTTGTCGACCGGCGGCGGGGTGGAGGTGCCCCCACCGCCGCCGGAGCCGGTCCCGCCGCCGCCGGCGCTTCTGCCCGCGGTGGTGTCGGGGACGTCGAGGTCGCCGCTGGTGTCCGGCAGCGTCGTGTCGACCGGGGGAGGCGTCGTGACCGGCGGCGTCGTGACCGGCGGCGGCTGCTGCGCCACGGTCGTCGCGGGCGGGGGCGGCTGCTTGCCGTCCTGCAGCAGCGTGAAGCCGGCCGCCGAGGCGGCGCCGACGAGCACGGTCAGCGTGGTGGCGATGCCGACGACCGGCTTCAGCGTCGAGCGACGCGAGGCCTGCGGCAGCTCTGCCCCGCATTCGAGGCACCAGCGCTGGTTCTCCTGGGCGGGCGCCGAACAGCTCGGGCAGGGGCGCTCGGGCGAGGACTCCATTGCCAACACGCTACCCGATCGCACGGGCGCGCTCGCCACCAGCGTGTGAAGCGCCGGGCGGCGCCCAGGCGCGGCGCATCCGCGCGCGACCGTGGGATAAGCTCCTGCACATGTTGACGTTTGCGTTGTCCACCGCTGCCAGCTACACGATCGTGCTGCTGATCACCTTCCTCGGGATCGGCGTCGTCGCGAACGTCCTGATCGCCTACGCCGTCGCCCAGGTCGCCGGCGAGCGCGCGCAGAACGCAGAGCTGCGCAACGCCCCGATCGAGGGCTGACCGCCGCATCCGCTCGGCCGGCGGCAGCGCCGCCGGCCGACCTCGCAACTCAGAAGGGCAGCGTGCCAGCCACGTCGGCCAGCCGCGGCGCGTTCGCGTCGCGCTCCGAGACGATCGGCTCGACACCCGCCGGCCACTCGATCCCGACCTCGGGATCGTCGTAGGCGATGCCGGCCTCCGTCGCCGCGTCGTAGTAGTTCGAGCACTTGTAGGCGACGTCGGCGATCTCGCTCGTGACGATGAAGCCGTGCGCGAAGCCGACCGGCACGAACAGCTGGCGCATCGTCTCGTCGTCGAGCACGACCGCCTCCCACTCGCCGAACGTCGGCGACGCTCTGCGCAGGTCGACCACGACGTCGACGATCGAGCCGCGCGAGCAGCGGATGAGCTTCGCCTGACCGGGGGAGGTCTGGAAGTGCATGCCGCGCAGCGTGCCGCGGTGGGAGCGCGAGTGGTTGTCCTGGACGAACTCGACGTCGACGCCGGCCGCGGCCCAGGCGTCCGCGCGGAAGGTCTCCGCGAAGAAGCCGCGATGGTCGCCGAAGACGCGCGGCTCCAAGAGGCGCAGGCCTGAGAGCTTGGTGGGAATCGTCTGCATCGGCCGGCCAGCTTAGAGGCTCGCCGCCCGGATCGGCAGCGCGAACGGCTGACGCGGAGAGGTCGATGAGCGCGCATCGTGCAGGAGCGGCCCGGCGTGCGTCGAAACCTTCGCTGCCTATGAAGCGAGCCACCGCCACGACTCCAACAGCGCCGCCGCCTCCACACGGCCACCAGGCGCTCTCCGACTACATCACCGCCCGCTTCGACGAGTTCTCGCGCTCCCAGAAGGATGTCGCGCAGTACATCGTCGACCACCTCGACGAGGCCGCCTTCCAGACGGCCGAGGAGCTGGCGCGCCGTGCGTCCACGTCGTCGAGCACCGTCGTGCGCTTCTCGCAGGCGCTCGGCTTCGAGGGCTTCCCGGAACTGCAGCAGGCAGCGCGCGACGAGTACCGTCGCCGCCCCGCGGGCGCCGGCAGCGTGCCGGCCGCCGATGCGGCCGCCGCCGCGCCGCTCTTCTCGCTCGACCAGACCGAGTACGAGACCGCGCTCGCGACCGACCACGTCAACGTCGAGGAGACGGCGCGCAAGCTCTCGCGCAGCGAGGTCGAGGCGGCGATCGAGGCGATCGCGACCGCCGGCAAGGTTCTGATCGCCGGCACCGACCAGATGGCCTTCTTCGCCAGCTACCTGCGCCACCTGCTGTCGCTGCTCGACATCCGCGCCGAAGTCGTCGCCAGTCCCTCGCAGGAGGCGCTCGGCCGGCTCTCGCGGATCGACGAGACGACGCTCGTGATCGGCCTCTCCGCCGGTCGCCCGCATCCGCTGATCGCGCGCACGATGAAGCTCGCGCGCCATCGCAGAGCGCCGACGATCGCGATCACCGACGCGACCCTCTCCGAGGTCGCGCGGCTCGCGCGCGTGCGCCTCTACTACTCCTCCAACAGCCCCGCCTACGTGCGCTCGCACACGGCGCTGCTGTCGTTGATCCAGGCGCTGGCGTACGGCGTCTACTCGCGCGATGCGCAGCAGTACGACATGCGCATCAAGGCCTACCGGCTGAAGTAGGTTCGACGTCGCGGAGCGCTGCCGGCCCGCTCACCGTTCCGCGACGTACAGACCCTGCAGCCCGCGGCCGAGCCGTCCGCGGGCGTCGAACAGGACGCTCTCCGCGAGACCCGCTCCGGCGACGCCGATCCGCGTCGCGGCATCGAGACCGACCCAGTCGCCGTCCGGCAGCCGCTCGACGTAGACGGTCAGGTCCGGATTGATGAAGAGGTGGCTGCTCCACGGCACCGCCGCGCTGATCCCGTTGCCGAAGTCCGCGGCGGAGACCAGCCGCTGCAGCGGGCTGGTCGGCTCGCCGGCGACGACCGGTGCGCGCAGGCGGAACCAGGCGACGGCCGGCCCGACCTCGTCGAAGAGGCCGCGCGCCATCCGCACCTCCATGCCGTCGCGCGCGAACATCGTCGGCCCCTGCTCGAACAGCGCCATCCTCACCGGGTCGCTCTGCTCGGGACCCGGCACCGGCGGCGGCGGGTCGATGCCCTCCGGCGCCGCGACCTCCGCCGCACGCACCCGCAGCGCGACCGCGCGGCAGACGACGGTCTCCTCGGCGTGCAGCAGCGCCTCGACGAGCTGGACGCGGCCGCCCGGCCGTGCGATCCGGGTCTCGACCCGCAGCGGCGTCAGCGGCACCGGCCGTATGAACTCATAGGTCAGCCGCACGACGCCCATCGGCACGTCGCTGGGAACGCGCTCCAGCGCGCCGGCCAGCAGCCCGCCGGGGGCGCCGCCGTGCTGCGCGCTCGGATCCCACGGACCGCGGGCCAGCTCGGTCGGCTGGTAGCGGCCGTCGCCCAGCGGCAGGAAGATCGCCTCGTCGGACACGGCCGGCGATGGTAGCGGTGCTCCACGGCGGTGCGTCGCGGCCGCGCGCGTTGGACGTTGGCAGACTGCCTTCGGCCCAGGGTCGCAGCTATATTCCGAGCAATGCGCGACGAAGCAACGTTCACCGTCAAGGCCGGCCTCGCTGAGATGCTCAAGGGCGGCGTGATCATGGATGTGGTCACCCCCGAACAGGCGAGAATCGCCGAGGCCGCAGGCGCCTGCGCCGTGATGGCGCTGGAGCGCGTCCCGGCCGACATCCGGCGCGACGGCGGCGTCGCTCGCATGTCCGACCCCGAGATGATCACGGGCATCCAGCAGGCTGTCTCGATCCCCGTGATGGCGAAGGCGCGCATCGGCCACTTCGCCGAGGCGCAGGTGCTCGAGTCGCTCGAGATCGACTACATCGACGAGTCGGAGGTGCTGACGCCCGCCGACGAGGCGCACCACATCGACAAGTGGGCCTTCAAGGTCCCGTTCGTCTGCGGCGCCACCAACCTCGGCGAGGCGCTGCGGCGGATCGGCGAGGGCGCGGCGATGATCCGCTCCAAGGGTGAGGCCGGCACCGGCGACATCGTCGAGGCCGTCCGCCACATGCGCAAGATCAAGGGCGAGATCAAGCGCCTTCAGGGCCTCGACGACGCCGAGCTTGCGACCGCCGCCAAGGACCTGCAGTCGCCGCTGGACATCGTCCGCAAGGTCGCCGCCGACGGCAAGCTGCCCGTCGTGCTGTTCTGCGCCGGCGGCATCGCGACCCCCGCCGACGCTTCGCTGATGATGCAGCTGGGCGCGGAGGGCACCTTCGTCGGCTCTGGCATCTTCAAGTCCGAGAACCCCGAGCACCGTGCCCGCGCGATCGTCGAGGCGACGACGCACTTCGCCGACGCCGAGCGCGTCGCGGCGGCGTCGACCGGCCTCGGCCAGGCGATGTTCAGCCTCGAGACGTCGAAGCTCGAGTCCGAGCAGCTCCTGTCGCAGCGCGGTTGGTAGAGGATCGCTTGAGCGCCGTCGTCGGCGTCCTTGCGCTGCAGGGCGACTTCGCGGCGCACGCCGCGATGCTGCGCGGTCTCGGCGCCGACGTGCGCGAGGTCCGCGTCCCGGCGGACCTCGACGGCCTCGACGGCCTCGTGATCCCGGGCGGCGAGTCGACGACGATGACGCTCGGCGTCGAGCGCGAGGGCCTCGGCGAGCCGCTGCGCGCGTTCGGTCGCTCCGGTGCGCCGATCTTCGGCACCTGCGCCGGGCTCATCATGCTCGACCGCGAGCACCTCGGGATCATGGACATCGTCGCGCGACGCAACGCGTTCGGCCGCCAGGTCCACTCCTTCGAGGAGGAGCTGCGCTTCCCCGACCTCGAGGGCGAGCC
>DATIOB010000656.1:0-3306 GCA_035473605.1 Conexibacter sp. | reverse complement strand
CGTCAGCAGGAGCATCGATGAGCAGGATCCGCTCGATCCGCCGTACCGCCGTGGCAGCCGCCATGGTCGCGACCACGATGCTCGCGGGGGCCGCCGCCAGCGACGCGGCGACCAAGCCGAGCGGGAGAGCCGCCCAGCCGGCGCTGCCGGGCGCGCCCGGCGTGCCGCTCGGCCCCGCCGGATCGGCCTTCTACGATCCGCCGGCGAAGCTGCCGGCCGGCAGACCGGGCACGGTCATCTGGGCTCGGCCGATCCAGGCGCCGAGAAACGCGTGGGCGTGGAAGGTGCTCTACAAGTCGACGGTCGTCGGCGGCAGAACCGTCCCCGTCTCCGGGCTCGTGATCTCGCCGAGAGGCAAGACGCCGCGCGGCGGCCGGCCGGTCGTCGCGTGGGCGCACGGGACGCTCGGGGGCGCGCGCAGCTGCGCGCCGTCGATCCCGGCCAACCCCGCCCGCAACCTCGTCGACTACTACTCCTACGGCGCGCGCGACACGATTGACGTCGGCGTGCCGGCGCTGACGCAGATGCTGAAGGCCGGCTACACCGTCACGGCGACCGACTACCAGGGTCTCGGCGGCCCCGGCGTCCATCAGTACACGGTCGGCGGGACCGAGGCGCGCAACGTCTTCGACTCGGTCAAGGCGGCGCAGGAGCTGCCGGCGGCCGCCGCCGGCAAGCGCGTCGTGGTGCTCGGCTGGTCGCAGGGCGGCGGCGCCGCGATCTTCACCGGCCAGGCCGGCTTCGCCGACTACGGCAAGCCGCTGAAGGTGATCGGCATCGCCGCGCTCGCGCCGGCCGCCAACACCGCGCCCGACATCGAGGGTCTCGCTCCGCAGGGTCCGGTCTCGTCGATGTCGCCGTCCGTCACGACGGTGCAGGAGCTGAACCTCTACCGCGGCCTTGCCGCCGCGTATCCGGAGCTGTCGATCGACGACGTCGTCGCCGCAGCCGGGATGCCGGCGTTCAGAGCGCTCTGGAACCAGTGCACGATCCACCTCGGCGACGTGATCCAGGAGCTGGGCGTCGATCCTGAGACCTTCTTCAAGCGCCCGGCCCCGGCCGAGTGGAGAACGCGCTTCCAGCAGAACACGGCCGGGAACGAGACGACGGTCGCGCCGGTCCTGACGATGCAGGGCACGGCCGACACGGTCGTCAACCCCAACGGCACGACGCAGTACATCGCGCGCGCGTGCAGATTCGGCCAGCCGGTCCAGTACTCGATCTACCCGGGCCAGAACCACCAGACGATCCCGTTCGCCGCGCAGAAGGAGTACGTCGGCTGGATCGCCGACCGCTTCGCCGGCCGGTCGGCGCCGTCGAACTGCGCGCCGTAGGCGCTCCCGCTGCGATCATCCGGCCGATGGAGCACGCGCTGCCGGACCCCGAGCTGGAAGGCCCGGAGACGACCGTCTTCCGGGCCACCGTCGACGGCGAGGAGGTCGGCAGCGGCACGCTGACGCTGCGCCCCGACGGCGCGCGCGAGTTCGTGCAGGAGATCGAGGGCGAGGCGTTCGGCCGCCTCGCCGGATCGGTGCAGACGCGCTTCCGGCGCCGCGGCGGCGAGCTGCTGGCCGCCTCCCAGGCGAGCGAGCTGCGCGACCGCGAGCGCGAGGTCTTCCGCGACGCGGCCGCCTTCCGCGACGTCCAGGTCCCGCAGTTCGGCGGCGAGGTGATGGCCTATCCGCGCGAGATGGTCCCCGCGCCGGCGCTCGCGCTCGCGCTGCGGGTGCTGCCGCTCGCCGACAAGGCGCGCTTCCTCCCGCGCGCCTGGCTGACCGCGATCGTCCACTGGCCGCTCGACGTGCGCGTCGAGAAGCGCGAGCGCGTGACGGTGCCCGCGGGCAGCTTCGAGAGCTGGCGGATCCGGCTGCGCCCGAGCCTGCTCGACGTCGCGCAGGCGCTCGACGAGCTGTCGGCCAACGTCGTGCCGCCGGTCGTCGCGCACGTCGCCGTCGACGGCCAGCGGCTCGTGCGGCTGGCCTTCCCGACCGGCCCCGGCCGCGCCGACCCGCCCGGCCTGCTCGAAGCGACCGAGCTGAGCTGAGTGACCGCCGCGCTCTCCGCCCATGCCGTCTCCAAGCGCTACGGCTCGACCACCGCGCTCGACGGCGTCGATCTCGAGGTCGGGGCGGGCGAGCTGGTCGGCCTGCTCGGACCGAACGGAGCCGGCAAGTCGACGCTCGTGAAGATCGCCTGCGGGCTCGTGCGCTCGAGCGGCGGGGAGGTGCGCGTCGCGGGCGCGCCGGCCGGCAGCCGGGCCGCGCGCGCCTCGCTCGGCTACCTCGCCGAGCTGTTCCGCTTCCCCGGCTGGGCGAGCGCCGAGGAGGTCCTGACGCTGCATCAGCGGCTGGCGCGCTCGGGCGGCGGGGCGGCGGAGCGCGAGGCGCTGCTGGCGCGCGTCGGCCTCGACGGCGAGGGCCGGCGCCGGGTCGACACGATGAGCAAGGGCATGCAGCAGCGGCTGGGGATCGCCCAGGCGCTGATCGGCGCGCCGCGGCTGGTGCTGCTCGACGAGCCGACGAGCGCGCTCGACCCCGGCGGCCGGCGGACGGTGCGCGACCTGCTCGTCGGGCTGAGAGCCCAGGGCGTCGGCGTGCTGCTGAACTCGCATCTGCTGAGTGAGATCGAGCTGGTCTGCGACCGCGTCGTGATCGTCGACCGCGGCCGCGTCGTGACCGAGGGGCGGCCGGCGGATCTGACCGCGCCCGGCGGCGTCGAGGTCGAGACCGCCGACGGCCTGCGCCGTCTCCCCGACGCGCGCCGCGAGGACGTCCCGCGGATCGTCCGCGAGCTGGTCGCCGAGGGGGCGGAGGTCTACGGCGTGCGCGTCGTCAGCGGCACGCTCGAGGACGCCTATCTCGCCGCCGTCGTGGGGCGCGACGGATGAGCGACGCGTTCACGATCGCCGGCCATGCGCTGAAGGAGGCGGTCCGCCGGCGTGTGCTGCTCGTCGTCGCGCTGCTGACCGCCGGCTTTCTCGCGCTCTACGCGCTCGCCGCCTCCGAGGTGTTCGACTCGCTCGAACGGACCAGCGGCGGCACCGGCGGCGTCGTCCCGATCGACGAGCAGGCGCTGGCGGGCGGGACGCTGCTCGGCCTGGCGATGTTCGTCGCGCTCTTCCTCGGCGTCGTGCTGGCCGTCTTCCTGACGCTCGGCGCGGTCCGCGGCGACGCCGAGCGCGGCCTGCTGCAACCGCTGGTCGTGCGGCCGGTCGGGCGCACGACGCTGCTCGTCGGCCGGCTGCTCGCCGCCTCCGCCGTCTGCGCGCCGTACGTCGTGACCGTCTTCCTCGCCGCCGCGCTGATC
>DATIOB010000655.1:0-1750 GCA_035473605.1 Conexibacter sp. | reverse complement strand
CGCACGACGTGCATCTCCACTTCTGGGAGGCCGGCAGCGACCACGAGCGCCGTCACCTGCTCTTCCGCGACCACCTGCGCGCCGACGCCGCGGACCGCGAAGCCTATGCCGCTGTCAAGCGCGAGCTGGCCGCGCGCGCGTGGGACGACATGAACGACTACGCGCAGGCGAAGGGCGCGGTGATCGCGGAGATCACCGCGCGCGCCGAGGCGTGGGCGGCGGCGAGCGGCTGGCGCCTCACCCCGTGACGAGGAAGGCCAGCTCGGTCGTCCACTGCTCGACGTCGTCCTCCTGCGGCGGCCCGACGAGGTAGCGCTCGACGATCGCGACGTGGTCCTCCGCGCCGTCGTCGGTCGCGCGCGTCGCGAAGGTCACGCCGGCCTCGGCGGCCCACGCGTGCACCTGCGCGTGCGCGGCCGGCAGATCTCTGCCCTCCCAGCGCGGGGTCGTGCCGCGGTAGGCGCCGCGGTGGACGTGGACGGCGTAGTCGCCGGCCGGCAGCTCGGCCGCTCTCAAGCGGTCGTCGCCCGCGCTGCCGGGCGCGACCGGCACGCCGAGGTCGAGCGCGAAGCGGCCGTCCGGCTCGAAGACGCCGTAGCGGATGAAGGGCGCGCCGGCCGGAGCGATCCCCAGCTCGCCGAGGCGGCGGAAGAGGTCGGGGAAGGCCTCGTCGATGTGGCTCGTGAAGTCGGCGGTCGGGCCGGCGATCGCAAGCGCGAGGTAGGGCTCGGGCTCGCGGTGCTCGATGCGGGGCGCGTGGGCCATGGGGTCTCCTTCGGGTCGAGGGCCGGTCAGGAGCAAGGACGGCCGGTGCGCCCGAAACTCATCGCGCCAGCGCGCGCGGCGTCGCGGGCGAGGGGCGCGCTACCGCGCCAGCGCGCGCGCCGCCTGCGCGTCGACGCGCTCGGGGGCGAAGAGGCCGTCGGTCGCCATCGTCGCGGCGCCGATCACGCCGGCCTCCTCGTCCAATCTCGACACGACGATCTGCAGGTCGCGGGTGGCGAGGATCAGCGAGCGCTGGTAGACGGCGCCGCGGATCCCGGCGAGCAGCTCGTCGCCGGCGTGGGCGAGGTCGCCGCCGATCACCATCACCGCGGGATTGAAGAAGTTGACCATGCCGGCCATCGCCTCGCCGATGCTGTGGCCGCTGGCGCGGATCGCCTCGACCGCGAGCGGTTCGCCGGCCTGCGCCACGTCGACGACCGCGCGCGCGTTCTCGACCGCCAGCCCCTGCTCGCCGAGCCGCTTCGCGAGCGCGCCGCCGGAGGCGACCGCCTCCAGGCAGCCGCGGTTGCCGCAGCGGCACAGCTCGTCGGCGTCGGGGACGCGGATGTGGCCGATGTCGCCGGCCGCGCCCTGCGCGCCGCGGTGCATGCGGCCGCCGGTGATGATCCCGCAGCCGATCCCCGTCGCGACCTTGACGAAGAGGAAGTCGGCGCAGTCGGCCCAGTGCTCGCGGTGCTCGCCGAGCGCCATGATGTTGACGTCGTTGTCGACCACCACCGGCGCGCCGAACGCCGACAGCAGCGCGGGCACGTCGACGCCGTCCCAGCCCGGCATGATCGGCGGATTGACCGGCCTGCCGCTGGCGAACTCGACCGGTCCCGGCAGCCCGACGCCGATCGCGCGCACCTCGCCCGGCCGCCGCCCGGCGCGCTCCAGCAGCGCCAGCAGCAGCTTGCGCACGCGGCCGAGCACCTGCTCGGGGCCGGCCGCGATCGGCAGCTCGTGCGAGACGGCGGCGAGCACC
>DATIOB010000654.1:0-1652 GCA_035473605.1 Conexibacter sp. | reverse complement strand
CGTCGTGCGGCTCGGGCTGCGGCCGCTGAGCGAGCCGGAGTCGCACCGGCTGCTCGGCGATCGCGTCGCGGGCCCGGCGCGCGACGCGCTCTACCGCGAAGCCGGCGGCAATCCCTTCTACCTGGAGCAGCTGGCGCGCTCGGCCGGCGTCGGCGCGGCCGAACCGGGCGGCGCCGCAGCCGCCGGCAGCGCCGCCGCTCCGGCCGCAGGCGCCTTGCTCGACGCGCGCGTCCCGCGCGCCGTCGTCGCCTCGCTCGCCGCCGAGCTGGCTGACCTTCCTGCACCGGCGCAGGCGCTGCTGCAGGGCGCGGCGGTCGCCGGCGAGGCGTTCGAGCCCGACCTCGCCGGCAGCGCGGCCGAGCTGGCGCCAGCGGCCGCGCTCGGCGCGCTCGACGAGCTGCTCGCACGCGAGCTGGTGCGCGAGACCGACGTGCCGCGGCGGTTCGTCTTCCGCCATCCGCTCGTGCGCCGCGTCGTCTACGACGGCGCGCCCGGCGGCTGGCGGCTGGCCGCCCACGCCCGCCTCGCCGACGAGCTGCAGCGCCGCGGCGCCTCCGCCAGCGACCGCGCGCGCCACGCCGAGCACGCCGCCGTCCCGGGTGACCTGGCGGCCGTCGAGCTGCTCGTGCGAGCCGGCTGCGAGACGCTCTCACGCGCGCCCGCGACGGCGGTCCGCTGGTTCGGCGCGGCGCTGCGGCTGCTGCCGGCCGCCGACACCGATCGCCGCGTCGAGCTGCTGGAGCTGCACGCGGGCGCCCTGCGCGCCGCCGGCGAGCTGGAGGCCTGTCGCAGCGCGCTGCTGGAGGCGCTGCAGATCCTGCCGGCGCCCGGCGGTGCCCGCCGCGCCGAGCTGATCGCCAACTGCGCCGCCGTCGAGCACTGGCTCGGCCGCCACGAGGAGGCCGGCGCGCGGCTGGAGCGGGCGTGGGCCGACCTGCCCGCGCACGACGGACCGGAGGCGGCGCGGCTGGCGATCGAGCTGGCGACCGACCGGCTCTTCCAGCTCGACTTCGCGCGCACGCGGGAGATGGGCGAGCGGGCGCTGAGCATCGCCCGCGCGCTGGAGGAGCCGGCGCTCTGCACCTGGGCCGCGAGCGTGCTCTGCTTCGCCGCCGCGAGCGGCGGCGAGACGGCCGAGGCGCACAGCCGGCAAGCGGACGCGGCGGCGGCGATGGACGCGCTGCCTGACGAGCAGCTCGCCGGCTGCCTCGACGCCGTCTACCACCTCGTCTGGGCCGAGAGCTACCTGGAGCGGTTCGAGCAGGCGATCGCGCGCGCCGATCGCGGTCTGGCGGTCGCGCGCAGCCACGGCCAGGGGCAGATGACGGTCCCGCTGATGCTGTCGAAGCTGTACGCGCTGGAGGCGCAGGGACGACTCGCCGAGGCGCTCGAGCTGGCCGAGCGGGCGATCGAGTCGGCGCGCCTGGCGACCAATCCGCAGTACCTCTTCTGGGCGCTGTGGGAGGCCGCGTACGCCTGCGGCCTGATGGGCGACCCGGAGGCGGCGTACGGCTTCAGCAAGGAGAGCAAGGCGGTCGCCAGCGGGCGCGGGCGCAACGTGCCGGGAACGGCGGAGCCGGGCTGGCTGGCCGGCTACTGCCGCGCCGCGATCGGCGACCTCGACGGCGGTCGCGAGGAGCTGTTGGAGGCGC
>DATIOB010000653.1:0-3609 GCA_035473605.1 Conexibacter sp. | reverse complement strand
GCGCGTTCGCCGGCCGCGCGTACAGCTCCTGCGGCGTCGCGACCTGCTGCAGCTCGCCCGCACGCAGGACCGCGGCGCGCTGGCCGAGCGTCATCGCCTCGACCTGGTCGTGCGTGACGTAGACGGTCGTCACCCCCAGCTCGCGATGCAGGCGCTCCAGCTCCGCGCGCATCGAGACGCGCAGCTTCGCGTCGAGGTTGGAGAGCGGCTCGTCCATCAGGTACACCTGCGGCCGGCGCGCGATCGCGCGCCCCATCGCCACCCGCTGCAGCTGCCCGCCCGACAGCGTCGCCGGCTTGCGGTCCAGCAGCGGCTCCAGCGCCAGCAGGTGCGCGACCTCCTGCACCCGCTCGGCGATCTCGCGCTTCGGCGTGCCGCGCACGCGCAGCCCGTAGCCGACGTTCCTGCGCACCGACATGTGCGGGTAGATCGCGTAGTTCTGGAAGACCATCGCGATGTCACGCTGACGCGGCTCCAACCCCGTCACGTCGATCCCGCCCATCCGGATCGCGCCGGAGCTGGGCTGCTCCAGCCCGGCCAGCAGCCGCAGCAGCGTCGACTTGCCGCAGCCCGAGGGCCCGACGAGCACGAAGAACTCGCCGTCCTCGACGCGCAGGTCGAGCGCGTCGACCGCGGTGCCGCCCCCGTCGTACCGCTTGACCACGTTCTCGAGTTCGATGGAGGCCATCGCAAATCGCTCCTTCACCCGCGCAGGGTGGTCGAAAAGCCCTTCATGATCGATCGCTGCATCAACCCGTAGGCGAGCAGGACCGGGCCGAGCGCGATCAGCGCGCTGGCGAAGACGAGCGGCCACTGCACCGAGAAGCGGCCGACGAACGAGTAGACCGCGACCGGCAGCGTCACCTTGTCGGTGCCGCCGACGAAGACCAGCGCCAGGAAGAAGTCGTTCCACACGAACAGGCCGGTCAGCACGGCGACGACGCCGGTGGCCGGCTTCACGAGCGGGAAGACGATCTCGGCGAAGACGCGGAGCGGCCGCGCGCCGTCGACGCGCGCCGCCTCCTCGTAGGAGCAGGTCAGCCCGCGGAAGAAGCCGGCGTAGAGGAAGATCGCCAACGGCATCAGCACGCCCGTGTAGACGAGGATCAGGCCGGCGCGGGTCCCCGCCAGCCCGATCTCGACCATGAACGCGTAGAGCGGGATCACGCCGAGCTGCACCGGCAGGATCAGCCCCAGCGAGAAGATCCCGAAGACGACGGCCGACAGGCGCGAGCCGCGGCGCGCGAGCGCGTACGCGGCCGGCGCCGCCAGCGCGATCAGCAGCAGCACGACGACGACGGTCGTGACGACGCTGTTGAGCATCGCCTGGGCGAAGCTGACGGTGTCGCCGCCGGCCGCCTCCCACGCCGTCGAGACGTTGTCGAGCGTCGGCTGCGACGGCGGCGAGAAGCTCGACCGCGTCCCCTCCGAGGCCGGCTTCAGCGCCGTCGCGACGACGAGGTAGAGCGGCAGCAGCAGCGGGATCGCCGCGAGCCAGAAGCCCAGCTCGCGAACGGCCGACCAGCGTGTGTAGCGGTGCATTCCTGCCTCCTACGCGGCGCGTCTGCGCAGCAGTCGCAGCTGGACGAGGGCGACGAGCGAGACGACGGCGACGAGCACCAGCGCGACCGCCGCGCTGTAGCCGTAGCGGCCGTTGGTGAACGCCTGCGCGTAGACGTAGGTGCCGAGCGTCTCGGTCGCGCCGGCCGGTCCCCCGCCGGTCAGCGCCATCACCTGGTCGAAGACCGTCAGCGCGGTGATCGTCGAGAGCGCGACGCCGATCGTCAGCGCCGGGCGCAGCAGCGGGAACGTGATGTCGCGGAAGCGCCGCCACGCCGACGCGCCGTCGACCGCGGCGGCCTCCTCCAGCTCCCGCTGCACGCCCTGCAGGCCGGCGAGGTAGATCAGCATGTGGTAGCCGGAGAACTGCCAGATCATCACCAGCGCGATCGCCAGCAGCGCGGTGTCCGACTGCCCCAGCCACGGCTGCGCGAGGCCGTCGAGCCCGAGCGCCTCGAGCGTCTCGTTGAGCGGCCCGTCGGCGTCGAGGATGAACTTCCACACGTAGGCGACGACGAGCGGGCTCATCACCGCCGGCAGGAAGAACAGCGCCCGCAGCAGGCCGCGCGTGCGCAGCACGCGCTGCAGCCCGAGCGCGAGCCCGAGGCCGACGGCGTTGACGCCGACCACGTAGACGAGCGCGAGCGTCAGCGTGTGCCGCAGCACGTCCTTGCCGACCGGCTCGCGCGCGAACTCGCGGAAGTTGCCGAGCCCGATCCAGCTCGCCGGCGTCAGCCCGTCCCAGCGCGTGAAGGCGTAGCCGGCGCCGACGAGCGCCGGGCCGAGCAGCAGCCCGCAGCAGACGAGCGCCGCCGGCAGCACGAACGCCCACGGCACCTGGCGGCTGGGGTGCGCCGCGCCGCGCGCCCGCGCCCCCACCCGTCCTCGCCTCGCTGTCGTCGCCAGTCCCATGCCCGCGTCCTACTTCGGCGGCGCCGAGGTCCAGGCGTCGTCCATCGACTCCAGCACCGCTCTGCCGCTCTTGTCGCCGAGCAGCAGCTGCGCCAGCCCGGTGCCGTAGCGCGCCCGCACCTCCGGGTTGGGCCACTGCGCGTCGGCGATCACCGTCGTTCTGTCGTCGTCGAAGTACGGCGCCAGCGCCGCGGCCCAGCCCGGCAGTCTCGTCGGCTCGCCGGCCGTCGGCATCGCGGGGATGCTGTCGTCGAGCGCGTTGTATCTGGCGCGGTTCTCGGCGTAGAAGTCGAGGAACGCCTCCGCCAGCCGCGGCTGCTTCGCCCGGCTCGGGACGGCCAGGCCGGCGACCGGCGAGGCCGGCACGCGCAGGTCGCTCGCGTCGTCGCTGCCGGCGAACGGCGCCATCGCGAATCTCGCCTGCGGGTTGGCGCCCTGGAACAGCGGCAGCGTCACCGTCGGCACGATCGCGAACAGCGCTCTCCCCTGCGCGACCGCGGCGCTGGCCGCGTCCTGGGAGGTGCCGACGGCGTCCTCGCCGAAGCAGCCGCCATCGTGCATCCGCTGGAAGCGGTCGAGCGCGTCGACCCACGCGGAGCCGGCGAAGGTGACCGTGTCGTCGAGCCGCTGCTGCCCGAAGTCCGGATCCTGCGCGTAGACCGTCGAGGCGGCCAGCGCGAAGCCGGCGAAGGCCGGCATCTCGGAGCCCTGCTGGGCGCCGAGCGCGTAGGCGACCGTGTCGCCGGTCGTCGCTCTGCACAGCTCCAGCACCTCGGCGAAGGTGGCCGGCGGCTCGACACCGGCCGCTCTGAGGACCGACGCGTCGTACAGCGCGCCGACCGCCGTCGACTCGACCGGGAGCGCGTACGTCGAGTCGCCGACGTTCGTCGTGAAGGCCGCCGACGGCGGGATCTCTCTGACCCACGGCTGCCCGTCGAGTCTGCTCAGCAGCCCCTTGTCGGCGAGCGCGAGCGCGGTCACGGCGTTGCCGTAGCCGAGCACGAGCCGCGCCACGTCGGGCGCCTGACTGGCGCCGAGCTGCATCCGCAGGCGCTGCTCGTACTGCGCGAACGGCGTCTTTCTGACCTCCACCTTCACGCCCGGGTTCGCGTTCTCGAAATCGACCGCCGCCTGGTT
>DATIOB010000652.1:0-4226 GCA_035473605.1 Conexibacter sp. | reverse complement strand
GGCGACGCTCGTGATCGCGGGCCGGCGGGCGTTCTGGCCGTACGTGCCGCAGGTCGTCGCGGGCGGAGCGGGCGACGGCGACGCGGGTGCGCCCGCCGACGACGCCGACGATCCCGGCGCCCACCGCGTCTGGCACGCGCTCGGCCGCCGCATCGCCGCGCACCCACGGCGGCTGTGGCTCGGCGCGACCGCGGTGCTCGCGGTGCTGGCGCTCGGCCTGACCGGCATGGACACGTCGCTGACGCAGGAGCAGCAGCTGCGCGGCAACCCCGAGGCGGTCGCGGGGCAGGAGCTGCTCGGCGACCACTTCCCCGCGGGCTCCTCGGCGCCCGCGAGCGTGATCGTGCCGGCCGGCGGCGACGCCGCCGCGGTGAGAGCCGCGATCGAGGACGCCCCCGACGACGTCGCGGCCGGCGTGCAGCGCGTCGAGGAGGGCGAGCCGGGCACGCAGATCAGCGTCGTGCTGGCGAGCGATCCCTTCTCGGAGGAGGCGGTCGCGGCGATTCCCGAACTGCGCGCGCTTGTCCACGCGGCCGCGCCCGACGCGCTCGTCGGAGGCCAGACGGCGCAGTCGTACGACCTGCGGGAGGCGGCCGAGCGCGACAACCTCGTGATCCCGCCGCTGACGCTGCTGGTCGTCTTCGTCGTGCTCGTCGCGCTGCTGCGCGCGGTGACCGCGCCGCTGCTGCTGCTCGCCGCGACCGCGCTGTCGGCGGCCGCCGCGCTCGGCGCCGGCGTGCTGATCTTCGAGCACGTGCTGGGCCTGCCGGCGGTCGATCCGGCGCTGCCGCTGCTGGCCTTCGTCTTCCTCGTCGCGCTCGGGATCGACTACACGATCTTCCTGATGGCGCGGGCGCGCGAGGAGACGCAGCGGCGTGGGACCCGCCGCGGCGTGCTGGCCGCGCTGGCGGTCACCGGCGGCGTCATCACGAGCGCCGGCGTCGTGCTCGCCGGCACGTTCTCCGCGCTGGCGGTCCTGCCGCTCGTCGTCCTGACCGAGCTCGGCACCGTCGTCGCCTTCGGCGTCCTGCTCGACACCCTGCTGGTCCGCTCCGTGCTCGTCCCCGCGCTCGTCCACGACATCGGCCCGCGCATCTGGTGGCCGTCGCGCCTCGCGCGTGAGGAGGGCGACCGGCGCAGCTAAGCCGCCAGCAGACCTTGCGCGGCGGCTGCGTCCGTCGCGGCCGGGCTGATCCCGAACGCGGCGCTGAGCGGCAGCGGCATGCCGAAGTGGTGGCCCTGCACGAGGTCGACGCCCAGCTCGCGCAGCAGCGCGTGCGTCTCGGCGTCGCCGACCTGCTCGGCGATCGCGCTGCGGCCGAGGCCGTGGACGACCTTCACGGCCGACTCGACGAGCAGGCGGTCGGCGGGGTTGCGGGCGCAGTGCTCGACCAGCTCGCCGTCGAGCTTGAGCGCGTCGAACGGCAGGTGCTTGAGGTAGTAGAGCGAGCCGAGGCCGGCGCCGAAGTCGTCGATCGCGAACTGGCAGCCGATGCCCTGGACGTGCTGGGCGAAGGTGCGCGCCAGCTGCACATCGGCGACGGCCGCCGTCTCGGGGATCTCGAACAGCAGGTTGCTCGGCTCGACTCCGGTGCGGCGCAGCTCGCCGGCGATCAGCGCCAGCAGCGTCGCGTCGCCGAGCGAGCGGCCGGATATGTTGACCTCGAGTCTGGTCGCGGCGCCGCGCTGCTCCAGCTCGGCGAGCAGCTCGATCGCGTGGCGCACGACCCACTGGTCGATCGCGACGATCAGCCCGTCGCGCTCGGCGATCGAGAGGAAGGCGGCCGGCGGGATGAGCGTCCCGTGCGGGCCGGTCATGCGCAGCAGCAGCTCGTGCTGGACGGTCGCGCCGCTGCGCGCGTCGAGCACCGGCTGGGCGACGAGCGCGAAGCGGTCGTGCGCGAGCGCGTCGACGATGCGGTCGCGCCAGGTGGTGCGCGTGCGGGCGCGGGTCGCGGCGTGCTCGTCGGCGGCGAAGAAGGCGAAGCCGTCGCCGCCGGCGTCCTTGGCGTCGTACATCGCCAGGTCGGCGTCGACCATCGCGCCCTCGGCGGTCAGCTCGCCGTGCTCGTCGAGCACGGTCACGCCGACGGAGATCGTGACCGCCTCGGCGCGGTCGCCCGCGGCCGGATCGGCCTGCGCGCGGACGGCCTCGACCAGTCTGCGCGCCACTATCGCGGCCTCTCTGCGGTCGGCCTTCGGCAGCAGCACGGCGAACTCGTCGCCGCCCAGGCGGGCGAGCGTGTCGGTCGTGCGCAGGCGGCGCCGCAGGACGCGCGCGACGCTGTTGATGACGCGGTCGCCGGTCGAGTGGCCGTAGGCGTCGTTGACCTGCTTGAAGCGGTCGACGTCGAGCACGATCACGGCGCCCTCGCTGCCGTAGCGGCGCGCCTGCGCGACGTGGCGGTCCAGCTCCTGCTCGAAGCGGCGGCGGTTCAGCAGCCCCGTCAGCGGATCGTGGTCGGCCATGTGCTGGAGATGAGCCTCCGCGCGCTTGCGCTCGGTGATGTCGAGCACCTGCAGCAGCACGCGCGCGCCGCGGCCGTCGGGGCTGCGCAGCGCCGCGGCGTGGACGGCGGCCGGCACGACCTGGCCGGTGGCGTGGATGCAGCGCAGCTCGGTCTCCAGGCCGCCGCGCTCGCCGGCGCGCAGCTGCGCCAGCGCCTCGCGCAGGACGGCCGCGTCCTCGGGGTGGATCAGCTGCGTCAGCGGCCGCCCGATCAGCTCCTTCGGCGTGAAGCCGACGATCTGGCCGAGCGCGTGGTTGGCGTCGGCGAAGCGGTCCTCGCGATCGACGACCGCGTTGCCGATCGGGGCGGTGTCGAAGATCGTCCGCAGGTTGGCCTCGGCGCGGCGCACGGCGCGCTTGTGGAGCCGGAGCGCGACCACGATGGCAGCCGCCGCGGTGAGAGCGAGGAGCAACACGAGGGAGATCACGACCTCAGACATCGGTCCACTCCGCTGGCGCTTGAACCGTGGATGTGCCATTTCATCCCGATTCAAACCTTTCGTGGCACGAGCGCGCTCAGAAACACGATCGTTCGCGTTCGGACGTGATCGAAGTCGATGCGAGAACGGGGTCCGCTTAGACTCGTTCGCAATGGATCCGGTCCCGCTTCCGATCGCCGGCGCGCCGCTCCCGGAGCGCGCCGACGCCGCCCGCAATCGCCGCCGCATCCTCGCGGCCGCCGAGGCGCTGTTCGACGCGCGCGGGGTCGGCAACGTGACGATGGCCGAGGTCGCCGCGGAGGCCGGCGTCGGCAAGGCGACCGTCTTCCGCCGCTTCGGCGACAAGGCGACGCTGCTGGACCAGCTGCTCGGCGAGCGCGAGCAGGAGCTGCAGGAGGCGCTGCTGAGCGGACCGCCGCCGCTCGGTCCCGGCGCCCCGCCGCAGCAGCGGCTGACCGCCTTCGTCACCGCGCTGGCCGCCTTCTGCGAGCGCCACCGCCACGTGCTGCTGGCGTCGGAGATCTCCAGACCGGGCGCCCGCTACATGACCGGCTCCTACGTCGCCTGGCAGCAGCACGTCGCGCTGCTGCTGGCGCAGGCGCGCCCCGACCTCGCCGATCCCGAGCTGCTCGCCGACCTGCTGCTGGCGCCGTTCGCCGGCGAGCTGGTGACGCATCTGCGCGACGGCCGCGGGCTCCCGTTCGCGCGCTACGAGGCGGCGCTGCGCGCGCTCGTGGGAGCGGTCGCCGCGCCCGAGGCCGCAGACCGCGCGCCCGCCGACGGAGCGCCCTGAGATGTCCGAGCTGACGCGCCTGACCGCGCAGCTCGGCGACTGGCGGCAGCGGCCGGGCGCGCTCGTCGAGCGGCTCGCCGACGCGCTCGCGGCGGTGATCGAGCGCGGCGGCCTCGACGGCGTGGCGCTGCCGGCCGAACGTCGGCTCGCGCGCGAGCTGGGCGTCAGCCGCGCGACGGTCGTGCACGCCTACGCGCGTTTGCGCGAGCGCCGCCTCGTCGTCTCGCGCGAGCGCTCCGGGACGGTCGTGCGCGCGGTCGGCCGGCGCGGTCGCGCCCCCGGCACGCAGCTGCCGCAGCTGCAGCGCCTGCTGGCGCCCGACGCCGAGCACGTCGACCTCTCCGTCGCCGCGCCGCCGCTCGACGAGCTGGTCGCCGGGATCGCCGTCGAGCTGGGCGACGCCGCCGGGCTGGTGCAGCCGCACGGCTACGACCCGCAGGGGATGCCGGCGCTGCGCGAGGCGGTCGCCGAGCGGCTGACGCGC
>DATIOB010000651.1:0-14773 GCA_035473605.1 Conexibacter sp. | reverse complement strand
GGCGCGCGCTCGCCGCCGCCGGCGTCGAGGAGCCCGACCACGTGATCGTCTCCTCGCCGCACGCGCGCACGGCCGCGACCGCCGCCAAGCGCTACGCCGGGCGCGTGCCCGAGCAGGCGCCGGCGATCGGCTACAGCGGTGCCGCCGACCCCGGCCTGCGACTCGCCGCGACGCTCGATCGCGCCAGCCCGGGGGAGACGATCCTGCTCGTGGTCGCCGCCGACGGCTGCGACGCGACGGTCCTGCGGGTCGAGCCGGCGATCGCGCGAGGGCGACCGGCCAAGACCGTCGCCGAGCTGGCGGAGGGCGGCCGCGACGTCGGCTACGCGACCTACCTGACCTGGCGCGGCCTGCTCGACCGCGAGCCGCCCCGCCGCCCCGAGCCGGGCCGACCGGCCGGTCCGGCCTCCCATCGCTCGGAGGCGTGGAAGTTCGCCTTCGTCGGCTCGCGCTGTGAGGCGTGCGGCCAGGTCCATGTCCCCCCGCGGCGCGTCTGCGTCAACTGCCGGGCGGTCGACCGGATGGAGCGCGCGCCGCTGTCGCGTCAGCCAGGCCGTGTGGCGACCTACACCGTCGACCGTCTCGCCTTCTCGCCGTCACCGCCGATGATCGACGTGGTCGTCGACTTCGACGGCGGCGGCCGTTACACGCTCGAGGCCGCCGACGCCTCGCCCGAGCAGATCGAGATCGGCACGCCGCTGGAGCTGGTCTTCCGCCGCCTCTACACGAGCGGCGGCGTCCACAACTACTTCTGGAAGGCATCGGTGGCCTGATGGCGAGCAACGGCATCAAGGATCGCGTCGCGATCGTCGGAATGGGCTGCACCAGATTCGGCGAGCACTGGGACAGAGGCGCCGACGACCTGCTCGTCGACGCCGTCGAGCAGTGCTTCGCCGCGACGCCGGCGCTGCCGAAGGCCGACGTCGACGCCTACTGGCTCGGGACGATGAACTCGGGCCAGTCCGGCACCGTCCTGTCGAAGCCGCTCGGCATCGACTACAAGCCCGTCACACGCGTGGAGAACATGTGCGCGACCGGCTCGGAGGCGTTTCGCAACGCCTGTTACGCCGTCGCGGCCGGCGCCTACGACCGCGTCATGGCAGTCGGCGTCGAGAAGCTGAAGGACACCGGCTACTCGGGCCTCGTGCGCTCCAACGTCGCCGGCGACGGCACCGCGCCGGAGGAGACGCTGACGGCGCCCGCCGCCTTCTCGCTGCTCGACCCCGCCTACTGCCGCAAGTACGGCGTCGACCCGGCGGCGATGCGCGACGCGATGACGCACGTCGCCTGGAAGAACCACGTCAACGGGGCCAAGAACGAGCGCGCGCAGTTCCGCAAGGAGGTGCCGAAGGAGAAGATCGACGCCGGCGCCGGGCGCGTCGCGGGCCGCCTCGGCGTGATGGACTGCTCGGGCGTCTCCGACGGCGCCGCCTGCGCGCTGATCGTGCGCGCCGAGGACGCGTACAGATACACCGACAGACCGATCTTCGTGAAGGCGCTGTCGGTGATCGCCGGCCCGGCGAGCGGTCCGATCGACCCCAGGTACGACTACACGACCTTCCACGAGGTCGTCGCGTCGATCAGAGACGCCTACGCGCAGGCCGGGATCAGCGATCCGCGCCGGCAGCTGTCGCTCGCCGAGGTCCACGACTGCTTCACGCCGACCGAGCTGGTGCTGATGGAGGACATGGGCTTCTCCGAGCGCGGGCAGGCGTGGAGAGACGAGCTCGACGGCGCCTTCGACCTCGACGGCGAGCTGCCGGTCAACCCCGACGGCGGGCTGAAGTCGTTCGGCCACCCCGTCGGCGCGAGCGGGCTGCGGATGCTGTTCGAGTGCTGGCTGCAGTTCCGCGGCGAGGCCGGCGCGCGGCAGATCCCCGACGCGAAGCTCGGTCTGACGCACAACCTCGGCGGCCGGCCCGGCACCTGCGTCTCGTTCGTCTCGATCGTCGGCGCGCAGCAGGGATGAGCGCGCAGCCGCTGCTGACCGAGCGCCGCGGGCCGGTGCTCGTGCTGACGCTCAACCGGCCCGAGGTGCGCAACGCGATCGACATGCCGCTGGCCGAGGCGATCGGCGCCGCCCTCGACCAGCTCGACGGCGACGACGGGCTGCGCATCGGCGTCCTCACCGGCGCCGGCAGAGGCTTCTGCGCCGGCATGGACCTGAAGCGGTTCGCCGAGACCGGCGAGCGGCCGTGGGTCGGCGACCGCGGCTTCGCCGGCATCGTCCGACGCGCCGCCGACAAGCCGCTGATCGCGGCGCTCGAGGGCTTCGCCGTCGCCGGCGGGCTGGAGATCGCGCTCGCCTGCGACCTGATCGTCGCCGCGCGCGGGACGAAGCTCGGCATCCCCGAGGCCAAGCGCGGCCTCGTCGCCGCCGGCGGCGGCCTGCGCCGGCTGCCGCGGCTGCTGCCCTCGGCGCTGGCGATGGAGCTGGCGCTGACGGGCGGCCTCATCACCGCCGAGCGCGCCTACGAGGTCGGCGCGATCAACCGCCTCGCCGAGCCCGGCGAGGCGCTCGTGCGCGCCTTGGAGCTGGCCGAGGAGATCGGCGCCAACGCGCCGTTGGCGCTCGTCGGCGCCAAGCGGATCCTGCAGCGCCAGTGGTCGTGGGACGACGCCGAGTTCTGGGAGCGCCAGGCCGAGATCGTCGAGCCGATCGCGGCCTCCGAGGACGCCCGCGAGGGCGCCCGCGCCTTCACCGAGAAGCGCCCGCCGGTCTGGCGGGGGCGCTGACGCAACGCGACGGGAGAGCAATGTCTGAGCACACGAACGTACTGGTGATCGGCGCGGGCATGGGCGGCGTCTGCGCCGCCGCGCGCCTCGCCGCCGCGGGGCAGAGACCGCTGCTGGTCGAGCGCGCCGAGCGCGTCGGCGGCCGCGCCTCCTCGTTCCAGAAGGACGGCTACACGATCAACACCGGCGCGGTCGCGATCGAGTACGGCGGCGCGATGGAGGAGACCTTCGAAGCGGTCGGCGCCGAGTTCGCGCTGCGCTTCCCCGATCCGGCCAACGTCTTCCGCATCGGCGGCAAGACCGTCAACCCGGCGAAGGGCGGCTGGGCCTTCCTGCTCGACCGCATCACGAAGAAGGGCGCGAAGGTCCTCACGCAGCTCGGCAGCGCCAAGCGCGGCGACTACCCCGAGGAGCAGCTGACGCTCGAGCAGTGGATCGGCAGAGCGACCTCGAACGAGACGATCCACCGGCTCTTCCGCAACCTCGCCGCCGCGATCTTCGCCGTCAACGCCGACGAGATCCCGGCGAAGGCGTTCCTGACGTACTTCATGGAGAAGGGCGCCTTCCGCAAGTTCGGCTTCCACCCCGACGGGACGATCGGCGTCACGCAGGCGCTCGCCGACGTGGTCACGCGCGAGGGCGGCCAGATCTGGCTGGAGAGCGAGGTCGTCCGGCTGCACAGCGCCGACGGCCGCGTCACCGGCGCGACGATCCGGCGCGGCGGCGAGGAGGTCGAGGTGACCTGCGACGCCGTCATCTCCAACGCCGGCCCCGACGCGACGATCGTCCTCGCCGGCGAGGAGGCGCTCGGCGCCGACTACGTCGCCTCGATCCGCAGGCTCTCCAAGCCGACCGCCAACTTCATCATCCACGTCGCCAGCGACGAGCCGCTGCTGGACACGCCGGGCCTGATCGTCTTCTCGAACACCGAGCGCGTCTGCAATGCCGGCAACATGACGGCGACCTGCCCGGAGCTGGCGCCGGCGGGCAAGCACCTGACGGTCGTCTACGCGGTGCCGCGCCCCGCCGTCGGCGACTTCGACGGCGAGCGCGAGCTGCAGCTGTCGCTCGACGAGCTGCACGCGGAGCTGCCGGGGATGGCCGACGCCGAGGTGATCGACGCCCGCATCATGCGTGGCGACTGGCCGGCGCAGCGCGCGCTCTCGGGCTACGAGATGCCGCGCGAGACGCCGCTGGACAACCTCTGGAACGTCGGCGACGGCGTGCGCGACTACGGCAGCGGCGGCACCCAGTCGTGCGCGGAGACGGCGCGCGACGTCGTGAAGGAGATCCTCGGTGAGCCTGTCGCGTCCTGAAGCCCGCCGGCTGCCGGCCGGCCCGTACTTCGACGACCTCGCCGTCGGCGACCGCTACGGCGCCGCGCCCGCCTTCACGCTGACCGACGGCGACGCCGCCCTGCACCGCGCGATCGTCGGCGACCGGCTGCGGCTGGCGCTCGACGGGCAGCTCGCAGCGCGCGTCACCGGCGCGCCGGGCGCGCTCGCGCACCCCGCCCTGGTCTGGAACGTCGCGATCGGTCAGTCGACGCTCGTCACGCGGCGCGTGATCGCCAACCTCTTCTACCGCGGCCTCGTGCTGCAGCGGCTGCCGCGGATCGGCGACACGCTGCGCACGACGACGACCGTCGAGGCGCTGCGCGAGACGACCCGTCGCCCCGAGCGCGCGCCGACCGGCCTCGCCGTGCTGCGCATCCTCACCGTCGACCAGCAGGACCGTCCGGTGCTCGACTTCCGCCGCTGCGCGATGCTGCCGCTGAGCCCCGACGCGCCGCCGACCGAGCACAGCGCGCCGCTCGACCCGATCGCGGAGCAGCTCGACCCCGAGCTGCTGGCGGCGAGCTGGCGCGACTGGGACCTCGGCGCCTTCGAGCCGACGGAGCTGACCGCCGGCGACCGCTGGGCCGTCGACGGCGGCGACGTCGTCTCCTCCGCGCCCGAGCTGGCGCGGCTGACGCTCAACATCGCCACCGCGCACCACGACCGCACCGCGACGGCGTCCGGCAGACGGCTCGTCTACGGCGGTCACACGATCGCCGTCGCCGCCGCGCAGCTGACCCGCCTGCTGCCCGACGTCGTCACCGTCGCGGGCTGGCACGGCTGCGACCACCTCGCGCCGGTCTTCGAAGGCGACCTGCTGCGGACCGCGGTCGCGGTCGAGCAGCGCGACGGCGCGCTCGCGCACCTGCGCTGCACGGTCGCGGCTGAGCGCGCCGACGGGGAGCTGGTCGACGTGCTCGACTGGCGGCCCGTGGTGGTGGTCGCATGAGCGGCGTGCTCGCCGGCATGCGCGTCGTCGAGGGCTCCGCCTTCGTCGCGGCGCCGCTCGGCGGCATGACGCTCGCCCAGCTCGGCGCCGACGTGATCCGCTTCGACCAGATCGGCGGCGGCCTCGACCGCGACCGCTGGCCGCTCGCCGGGGACGGGCAGAGCCTCTTCTGGGCCGGGCTGAACAAGGGCAAGCGCTCGATCCAGCTCGACCTCCGCTCCGAAGAGGGGCGTGAGCTGGCGCAGGCGCTGATCACCGCGCCGGGCGACGACGGCGGGCTGTTCCTGACGAACTTCCCCGCGCGCGGGTGGCTGGCGCACGAGGCGCTCCAAGCCCGCCGGCCCGATCTCGTGATGGTCGCGCTGACGGGCAACCAGGACGGCTCCAGCGAGGTCGACTACACCGTCAACCCGTCGACCGGCTTCCCGTGGGCGACCGGTCCGCGCAACCTCGCCGAGCCGCTCAACAGCGTCCTGCCGGCATGGGACGTCGCGATGGGGACGCTGGCGACGACCGGCCTGCTCGCGGCCGAGCGGCGGCGGACGCGGACGGGGGAGGGGACGCTCGTGCGGCTCGCGCTCTCCGACGTCGCCTTCGCGATGGTCGGCAACCTCGGCCGCATCGCCGAGGCCCAGCTCGGCGGTCGCGACCAGCCGAAGGACGGCAACTACCTCTACGGCGCCTTCGGGCACGACTTCGAGACGCGCGACGGCCGCCGCGTGATGGTCGTCGCGCTCACCGCGCGCCAGTGGCGCGCGCTGCAGGACGTGACCGACCTGCACGAGGCGTGCAGGAGCGTCGAGCAGGCGACCGGCTACGACCTCAGCGGCGAGGCCGGCCGCTACGAGGGCCGCGACCTGATCGCCGCGCTGCTGCGCCCCTGGTTCGCGCAGCGCGAGATGAGCGAGATCCGCGCCGCCTTCGCGGGCACCGGCGTCTCGTGGGGTCCGTACCAGACGTTCAAGCAGCTGGTCGAGGAGGACGCGCGCTGCTCGACGGCCAACCCGATGTTCAGCGAGGTCGAGCATCCCGGACTGGGCAGCTACCTGATGCCCGGCTCGCCCCTCGACTTCGCCGACCTGGGGCGCGAGCCGGCCCGCCGCGCGCCGCTGCTGGGCGAGCACACCGACGAGATCCTCGCGCAGCTGCTCGGCCTCGGCGACGCCGAGATCGGCCGCCTGCTCGACCGCGGCGTCGTCGCGGGAGCGGATGCTGCTGCCCGGAGCGCCGTCGCATGAGCGGCGAGCAGCCGGTGCTGACCGAGGTCGCCGACGGCGTCGGGTGGGTGACGCTGAACCGTCCGGAGGCGATGAACGCGATCACCGTCGGCCTCGCCGAAGGGCTCGAACGGGCGCTGAGGCAGCTGGCGCCGCAGGTCTCGGCGATCGTGATCCGCGGCGCCGGCGGGAACTTCTGCGTCGGCGGCGACTTCAAGGAGCTGGAGGCGCTGCGGGCGCGCGGCCCCGCGGCGATGACCGAGCTGTTCGCGGCGTTCGGCCGCGCCTGCGCATTGGTCGCCGCGATCGACGTGCCCGTCGTCACCGTTGTCGAGGGCTACGCGATGGCCGGCGGCTTCGAGCTGATGCAGGCCGCTGACATCGCGCTGGTCGCCGACGACGCGAAGCTGGCCGACAACCACGCGAACTTCGGTCAGGTGCCGGGCGGCGGCGGCTCACAGCTGCTGCCGCGGCTGGTCGGGCGCCAGCGCGCGACCGCGCACATCCTGCTCGGCGACCGCATCTCCGGCGCGGAGGCGGCGGCATGGGGCCTCGCCCACCGCGCCGTGCCGCGCGCGGAGCTGGGCGAGGTCGCCGCGGCGCTCGCCGCCAGGCTCGCCGGCAAGAGCCGCGAAGCGCAGGCGCGCACGAAGCGGCTGATCCGCGACGGCCTCGAGCTGCCGCTCGCGGAGGGGCTCGCGCTCGAGCGCCGCGTCGTCGTCGAGCACCTCACCGGCGAGGCCGCGGGCGCCGGGATCGCATCGTTCACCGCCAGAGGGAGAAGCTGATGTCGCAGACGCTGATCGGCGAGGGGCCGGTGCTCCTCGACCTCGATGACGGGGTCGCGCTGCTGCGCTTCAACCGGCCCGAGGCGTTCAACGGCCTCGACGTGCCGTTCCTGCGCGCCCTCTACGAGGCGGTCATGACGATCCACGGCGAGCCGCGCGCCCGCGCCGTCCTGATCACCGGCGAGGGCAAGCACTTCTGCGCCGGAGGCGACGTCAAGACGTTCGCGTCGAAGGGCGAGGCGCTGCCCGACTACCTGCGCGAGGCGACCAGCTGGCTGCAGATCTGCGCCTCGGCGCTGATGCGCCTGCAGGCGCCGGTGATCGCCGCCGTGCACGGCTTCGCGGCCGGCGGCGGCGGGCTCGGGCTCGTCTGCGCCTCCGACCTCGTGATCGCCGAGCGCTCGGCGAAGTTCATGCTCGGCGCCACGCGCGTCGGGATGGCGCCCGACGCGGGCGGCTCGGTCACGCTCACGCACCTCGTCGGCTTCCGCAAGGCGATGGAGATCGCGCTGACCAACCCGACGATCGAGGCGGACGAGGCGCTGCGGATCGGGCTGATCACGCGCGTCGTCGAGGACGGCTCCGCGCGCGCGGAGGGGTTGACGCTCGCACGCGAGCTGGCGGCCGGGCCGACGCTCGCGCTGGGTGAGACGAAGCGGCTGCTGTGGGAGGGCCTCGGCGCGACCGTCGAGGCGCGTCTGCCCGACGAGGCCCGCACCGTCGCCGCGCTGTCGGGCACCGAGGACGCGCGCGAAGGGCTCGCGGCCGTGATCGAGCGGCGCGCGCCGGAGTACCGCGGACGATGAGACGGACCGCGCTCGTCACCGGCGGTTCCTACGGCATCGGCGCCGCGATCGCGGAGCGGCTGGTCGCCGACGGCGCCGACGTCGTCATCACCGGCCGCAAGCTCGACGCCGCGCGCGAGCAGGCCGAGCGGATCGGCGCCCGCGCCGTCGCCTTCGACGTCGCCGACCACGAGGCGACCGTCGCCGCGATCCGCGACCTCGGGCGGATCGACATCCTCGTCAACAACGCCGGCGCCGACCACTTCGGCTGGTTCACGCAGGTCCCCTACGAGACGTGGAAGCGGATCCTCGCGGTCAACCTCGACGGCGTCCTCTCGTGCACCCAGGCGGCGCTGCCGGGCATGCAGGAGAACGGCTGGGGGCGGATCGTCACGGTCGGCTCCGAGGCCGGCCGGATCGGCTCCAAGGGCAACGCGGCGTACGCGGCGGCGAAGGGAGCCGTGATCGCCTTCACGAAGTCGATCGCGCGCGAGAACGCGCGCTTCGCGATCACCGCGAACGTCTGCTCGCCGGGGCCGATCGAGACGCCGCTGCTGCGCGAGATGAGCGACCACGCGATCGCGGTCGTGACCGAGCAGACCCAGCTCAAGCGCCTCGGCACGACCGCCGAGGTCGCAGCCGCCGTCGCGTTCCTCGTCTCCGAGGACGCCTCCTACGTCACCGGCGAGAACCTCGGCGTCTCCGGCGGCATGGCGCTCGGCGGTTGATCGGACAAGCTGTACGGACACTATGTCCATTTTCGTGTTAGGATGCCTGCCATGAGTACTGTCGACGCCACCATCGGATGGGACCGGCTGATCGAGCCCGATCGCGTCCATGGCTCGCTCTACACCGATCCGGCGATCTACGCGGCCGAGCTGGAGCACATCTGGTACCGGACGTGGGTCTACGTCGGTCACGTGAGCGAGGTGCCCGAGGCCAACGACTACATCGTCAAGTCGATCGGGCCGCAGCCGGTGATCATGAGCCGCGACAAGCAGGGCGAGATCCACCTCCTGCTCAACCGCTGCACCCACCGCGCCAACCTCGTCTGCGACGCGGCGAGAGGCAATTCGAGCGCCTTCCGCTGCCCGTATCACGGCTGGACCTTCTCGAACACCGGCAGACTGCTCGGCTACCCCTTCAACAGCGGCTACGACGGCCGCGAGGCGAAGAGAGAGCTCGGCCTCGGCCGCGTGCCGCGCGTCGAGATCTACCAGGGCTTCGTCTTCGGCTCCTTCGCCGAGGAGGGTCCGACGCTGCTGGAGCACCTCGGCGCCGCGCGCGAGGCGTTCGACCGGCTTGTCGCGCTCTCGCCGACCGGCGAGCTCGACCTCAGCGCCGGCTGGCTCAAGCACAGAGTCAAGGCCAACTGGAAGATGCTCGTCGAGAACGAGACCGACGGCTACCACCCGCAGTTCGTCCACTCCTCGATCTTCAGCGTCGCCAAGAGCGGCATCGGCGAGCTCTACGGCGAGGAGTCGACGGCCGTCTCGCGCGACCTCGGCAACGGCCACACCGAGAACGACCTGCGGCCCGAGTTCCGCCGCATCGGCCAGCCGCTCGGCTGGTTCGGGACGACGCCCGACCGCGTGCCCGACTACGTCAAGCAGCTCGAGGCCGCGCACGGCGAGGCGAAGGCGCGCGAGCTGATGATCGACGGATCGCCGCACGTGATGCTGTTCCCCAACCTCTTCATCGCCGAGATCCAACTGTTCGCGATCCAGCCGCTGGCGGTCGACGAGACCGTCCAGCACGTCACCGCCGTCCAGTACAAGGGCGCGCCGGACATGAACCGGCGGATGCTGCAGCAGACGATCGGCTCGGTCGGCCCCGCCGGCTTCCTGCTCGCCGACGACAGCGAGATGTACGAGCGCAACCAGCGCGGCGTGCACGCCCGCTCGCCCGAGTGGGTCGTGCTCAAGCGCGGCACCCACCGTGAGCGGCTCGACGAGAACGGCCACGTGATCGGCGACGCGACCGACGAGGTGCCGCAACGCGCGATCTGGAAGCACTACCGGTCGCTGATGGAGGCGGGCGCGTGAGCGTCGCGGCGCTGAACCTCGACCTGCTGCTGGAGGTCCAGCAGTTCGTCTACCGCGAGGCGCGCTTCCAGGACGAGCACGACTACGACGCCTGGGAGGCGCTCTGGACCGACCAGGCGACCTACTGGGTGCCCGCCAACGGCGACTCGATCGACCCGACGCGAGAGATGTCGATCATCTTCGACAACCGCTCGCGGATCGCCACGCGCGTCAAGCAGCTCAAGACCGGCAAGCGCCATGCGCAGGCGCCGCCCTCGCGCGTCCGCCGCGTCGTCTCCAACGTCGAGCTGCTCGCCGAGGACGGCGAGGAGCTGGTCGTCGGCGCCAACTTCGTCGTCTACGAGTCGCGCGAGCGCGGCCTGACGCTGTGGGCCGGGCGCAGCACCTTCCGGCTGCAGCGCGTCGATGGCGACCTCCGCATGGCCTACAAGAAGGTCGAGCTGGTCGACAACGACCGCGCGATCTTCACGCTCGCCTTCCTGATCTGATGGACGTCGGAGAGGTCGTCAGCGAGTTCGCTGCGGTCGCGCTGTCGATCGACAACGACGGCAACGGGCCGCGGCTGCGGATCGAGGACCTCAAGACCGGCCACGTCGGCTACCTCGACGCGCTCGAGCTGGAGACGCTCGCCTGGCTCCCCGAAGGAGCGCTGCATCCGATGCTCGACCCGTCACACCACCGCTGGCGCACGCCGGCACCGGAAGGAGGAACCCACTGATGCGCATCGCCATCGTCGGCGCCGGCCCGTCTGGCTTCTTCGCCGCCGGCCACCTGCTCGGCAGAGGACACGAGGTCGATCTCTACGACCGGCTGCCGACCCCCTGGGGACTCGTGCGCGGCGGCGTCGCGCCCGACCACCCGAACATCAAGTCGGTCTCGAGAGTGTTCGAGAAGATCGCCGGCCGGCCCGGCTTCCGCTTCTTCGGCAACGTCGAGATCGGCGGCGACGTCAGCCACGAGCAGCTGCTCGACTGGTACCACGCCGTCATCTACACCGTCGGCACCGCGATCGACCGCCGCAGCGGGCTGCCGGGCGAGGAGCTGCCGGGATCGCACTCGGCGACCGAGTTCGTCGGCTGGTACAACGGCCACCCCGACTACCGCGACCACGAGTTCGACCTCTCCGGCGAGCGCGCGATCGTGATCGGCAACGGCAACGTCGCGATCGATGTCGCACGCATGCTGACGCTCACGCGCGACGAGCTGGCCGCCACCGACGCCGCCGATCACGCGATCGAGGCGCTCGCGGCGGCGAACATCCGCGAGATCGTCGTGCTCGGACGGCGCGGCCCGCACCAGGCGGCGTTCACCAACCCGGAGCTGCTCGAGCTGGGCGAGCTGCTTGACGCCGACGTCGTCGTCGACCCCGCCGACCTGGAGGCCGACCCCGCGCTCGTCGGCGAGGAGCTCGACGAGGTGCTCGAGAACACGATGGCGATCCTCGGCGACTACGCGCGGCGGACGCCGTCCGGGAAGCGCAAGCGCGTCGTGCTGAAGTTCCTGACGTCGCCGATCGAGATCGTGGGCGACGAGCGGGTGGAGGCTGTCAAGGTCGCGCGCAACCGGCTGGAGCGCGACGCCGGCGGCGTCGCGCGCGCGCAGGCGACCGGCCGCACCCAGGAGATCCCCGCGGGGATCGTCTTCCGCGCGATCGGCTATCGGGGCGTCGCCGTGCCGGGCGTGCCGTTCGACGAGGTGACGGGTCTGATCCCGCACGACGGCGACGGCCGCGTCGCCGGCGCCGGGCGCACCTATGTCGCGGGCTGGATCAAGCGCGGCCCGTCGGGTGTGATCGGCACGAACAAGAGATGCGCGATCGACACCTCCAAGGCGCTGCTCGCCGACTTCGAGGCCGGCCTGCTGGGCGGCGGGTCGGTCGCGGAGCCGGACGAGGTCGAGCGCGAGCTGCGCAAGCGCGTCCCCGATCTCGTCGAACACGCCGGCTGGGAGGCGATCGACGCCGCCGAGCGGGCCGCCGGCGAGGCGGCTGGCCGCCCTCGCGTGAAGCTGACGACGGTCGCAGGGCTGCTCGCGGCGGCGACCAGGGAGGAAGCGCTCCGATGAGCTACGTGATCACTGACAGATGCGTCGGCAACAAGGACGCGTCGTGCACCGAGGTCTGCCCCGTCGACTGCATCCACCCGACGCCCGACGAGGACGGCTTCGCCGAGGCGGAGATGCTCTACATCGACCCGGACGAGTGCATCGACTGCGACGCCTGCTTCGAGTCCTGCCCCTTCAAGGCGATCTACCCGAAGGGCCAGCTGCCCGCCGACCTCGTCCAGTTCGCCGAGATCAACGCGGCGCACTTCGCCGACTGAAAGCCCCGGACCCCTGACGCTCGCTGACCAGCGAGAGGGGTACTGACAGGGTTCGTCTGGCGCGGGGAGGGCGACCTATGGTGGGTGGCATGACTGACACCACCGATTCCGCCGCGACCTCGCGGTCGACCACCGCCGCCCGCGCCTATGGAGCATCCGCTGCGACGGCGCCGCTCGCGCCGCTGGAGATCGAGCGGCGGGCCCTCGGGCCCAGGGACGTCCGCATCGACATCGAGTTCTGCGGCGTCTGTCACTCCGACATCCACTTCACGCGCGGGGAGTGGGGCAAGGTGCCGTACCCCGCGATCCCCGGTCACGAGATCGCCGGCGTCGTCGCCGCGGTCGGTGCCGACGTCGCCGGCTTCGCGCCCGGCGATCGCGTCGGCGTCGGCTGCATGGTCAACTCCTGCCGCGAGTGCGAGAACTGCCTCAGAGGCGACGAGCAGTACTGCCTGAAGGGCAACACGCAGACGTACGGATCGGTCGACCGCGACGGCACGCCGACCTACGGCGGCTACTCCGACCACGTCGTCGTCGACCAGGATTTCGTCCTGCGCATCCCCGACGGCCTCGAGCTCGACGTCGCCGCGCCGCTCCTCTGCGCCGGCATCACGACGTACTCGCCGCTGCGTCACTGGGGCGTCGGCCCCGGCACGCAGGTCGCGGTCGTCGGCCTCGGCGGCCTCGGGCACATGGCGGTCAAGCTCGCCCATGCGATGGGCGCCGAGGTGACCGTGCTGTCGCAGTCGCTGCGCAAGCGGGAGGACGGGCTCAAGCTCGGCGCCGACGCCTACTACGCCACCAGCGACGACGACACCTTCAAGCAGCTCGCGCGTCGCTTCGACCTGATCGTCAACACCGTCAGCGCGAAGCTCGAGATCGGGCGGTTCCTCAGCCTGCTGAAGACCGACGGCACGCTCGTCAACGTCGGCGCGCCGCCGGAGCCGCTTCCCGTCCCGGTCTTTTCGCTGCTGACGCAGCGCCGCAGCTTCGCCGGGTCCGCGATCGGCTCGATCCGCGAGACCCAGGAGATGCTCGACTTCTGCGCCGAGCACGGCATCGCCGCCGAGATCGAGCGCATCTCCGCCGACCAGATCAACGACGCCTGGCAGCGCGTGCTCGACTCCGACGTCCGCTATCGCTTCGTGATCGACAACTCGACGCTGTAGGCGATCGACGTCGGCATCGCCGACGTCGCAGGAGTAACCGGTGGGTTGCATCTGAAGTGGTCGATGTGTAACGATGGGGTTACACATCGACCACAAGGAGCTTCCGATGCAGATGCCGCCCGTCGTGTCGAAGGAGGAGTGGGACGTCGCGCGCGCCGCGCTGCTCGTGAGAGAGAAGGCGCTCACGCGCGCGCGTGACGCGATGGCCGCCGAGCGCCGCCGGATGCCGCGGCTGGCCGTCGCGAAGGAGTACGCGTTCGAGGGCCCGCACGGTCCCGCGAGACTGCTCGACCTGTTCGAGGGGCGGCGTCAGCTGGTCGTCTACCGCTTCTTCTACGAGCCCGGCGTCGCGAACTATCCCGAGGCGGGCTGCCGCGGCTGCTCGCAGGTCGCCGACCAGGTCGGCCACCTCTCGCACCTCAACGCGCGCGACACGACGCTCGTGTTCGTCTCGCGCGCGCCGCAGGAGACGATCGCGACGTGGAGAGCGCGGATGGGCTGGCAGGTGCCGTGGTACACGCTCACCGACGACTTCGACAGTGACTTCGGCGTCGGCGAGTGGCACGGCACGAACGCGTTCTACCGCGACGACGAGGACAGGATCTTCCGCACGTATTTCGTCGACCGGCGCGGCGACGAGGCGATGGGCAGCTACTACAGCTACCTCGACATCACCGCCCTCGGTCGCCAGGAGACGTGGGAGGACTCGCCCGCCGGCTATCCCCAGACCGAGCCGTACGTGTGGATCAACCTCCACGACGAGTACGACGACCCGACCGAGTTCGCGCACGCCAGGTCGGACGCCGCCGCCGCGCAGCGCGGGTCGAGATACCAGACGATGTGATGCCGCTCGCGCACGTCTCGGGGGTTCCGCTGGAGGAGCTGCTGCCGGCGCTGGCCGGCGCGAGCGGCCTGCTGCTGCTCGCGCGCGGCTGGCTGACGCTGCACCTGCGCCGCCTCAGCTCCCCGCGGGCCGGGCGAGGAAGTCGAGGTCGGCACCGAGGTGAGCCTGCTGGACGTGCTGGGCGTAGAGGCGGGCCCAGCCGCGCTCCGGCGTCGGCGGCAGTCTCAGCTGCTCGCGGCGACGAGCCAGCTCGGCCTCGTCGAGCAGCACGTCGATCCTGCCGTTCGGCACGTCGAGCGAGATGACGTCGCCGTCGCGCACGAGCGCCAGCGGCCCGCCGATCGCCGCCTCGGGACTGCAGTGCAGCACCGTCGTCCCGTAGGCGGTGCCGCTCATGCGCGCGTCGGAGACGCGCACCATGTCGCGCACGCCCGCGCGCGCGAGCTTCTGCGGGATCGGCAGCGAGCCGGCCTCGGGCATGCCGGCGCCGACGGGCCCGGCGTTGCGCAGCACGAGCACGTGGTCGGGCGTGACGTCGAGGTCGGGGTCGTCGAGCCGTGCGGTCTCGGCGCCGGGCGAGTC
>DATIOB010000650.1:0-8508 GCA_035473605.1 Conexibacter sp. | reverse complement strand
GGAAGCGCTCGGAGATGTAGCGGTCGGCGAGATCGGCGGCGGCGGCGAGCGCCTCGTCGCTGATCTTGACCTTGTGGTGCTGCTCGTAGCGATCGCGCAGACCCTTGAGGATCTGAACCGTCTCCTCGGTCGACGGCTGATCGACGGTGATCTTCTGAAAGCGCCGCTCGAGCGCCGAGTCGCGCTCGAGGTACTTGCGGTACTCCTCAAGCGTCGTGGCGCCGATCGTCTGCAGCTCGCCGCGCGCGAGCGCGGGCTTCAGGATCGAGGCCGCGTCGATCGCGCCCTCGGCGGCGCCGGCGCCGACGAGATTGTGCAGCTCGTCGATGAAGAGGATGATGTCGCCGCGCTGGGTGATCTCCTTCATCACCTTCTTGAGGCGCTCCTCGAACTCGCCGCGGTACTTCGAGCCGGCGACGAGCGCAGCCAGGTCGAGCGTGTAGATCTGCTTGCCCTTCAGCAGCTCCGGCACGTCGGCGTTGGTGATGCGCTGCGCGAGGCCCTCGACGACGGCCGTCTTGCCGACGCCCGGCTCGCCGATCAGGACCGGGTTGTTCTTCTGCCGGCGCGAGAGGATCTGCATGATCCGCTCGACCTCGGTCTCGCGACCGACGACAGGGTCGAGCTTGCCCTCGGAGGCAAGCTTGGTGAGGTTGCGGCCGAACTGGTCCAGCAGCTTCGAGGACTTCTTGCCCTCGCCCTGCGGACCGGCGGCGGCCGCAGCCCCGCTGCCGCTGCCCGAGCCCTGGCGGCGACCGCCGGGACCCGAGAGCATCCGGATGACCTCGTTGCGGATCTTCTCGGAGTCCGCGTCGAAGTCGAGCAGGATGCGCGCAGCCACACCCTCGTTCTCGCGCACGAGGCCGAGGAGGATGTGCTCTGTGCCGATGTAGTTGTGCCCGAGGCTCAACGCCTCGCGCAAAGCCAGTTCCAGGACCTTCTTCGCACGGGGCGTGAAGGGGATCTGACCGGACGTCACCTCTTCACCGGAGCCGACGATGCGCACGACTTGCGCGCGCACACGCTCGACGGTGATGTCAAGGCTCTCGAGCACACGAGCGGCCAGGCCCTCTTCCTCGCGCAGCAGGCCGAGGAGGATGTGCTCTGTACCGATGTAGTTGTGCTTGAGCGTCCGGGCCTCCTCTTGGGCGAGGACGACCACCTGGCGGGCTCGCTCTGTGAATCGCTCGAACATGGGTGCGACGTTCCTTCCCTACGGGCGGGTGAGGCGGGATCTCTCAGAGGGATGCGAATGGTCCCGCATACTCGGATCATCGGCTGTTGCCAGCCAGTTGATGAGCGTTCGGGTTCGTTCGCCGGGCATACGTCAGTCTACCAACAGGGCGGATGCCCCCAGGGGGCGAACTTCTGACAGCGCCCGACTAGTCCCGCATTGCAGGGAAGAGGACGATCTCGCGGATCGATCTGCGGCCCGTCAGCAGCATCACCAGCCGGTCGATCCCGATCCCGACGCCGCCGGTCGGGGGCATCCCCTGCTCGAGCGCCTGGAGGTACGCCTCGTCGTACGGCTGCGCCTCCTCGTCGCCGGCCTCGGCGTCGGCGCGCTGCTGCTCGAAGCGGCGGCGCTGATCGTCGGGATCGTTCAGCTCGGAGAAGGCGTTGGCGATCTCCATCCCGTTGACGTAGGCCTCGAAGCGCTCGACGAGGCGGTCGTCCTCGCGGTGCCGCTTCGCGAACGGCGACAGCTCGACGGGATAGTCGAACAGGAAGGTCGGCTCGATCAGCGTCGGCTCGACGTGCTTGGTGACCAGCTCGTCGACGAGCTGGGCCCAGGTGTCGTCGGGCGGAACTCTCATCCCCTTCGCCTCCATCGCCGCCGCGAGCGCGTCGCGGTCGGTCGCGGCGAGGATGTCGATCCCGCTGCGGTCGAGGATCGCGCCCTGCAGCGTCTCGCGTCTCCACGGCGGCGACAGGTCGATCTCGCCGTCGTAGCCGGCCGCCTCGGCGGCGGCGGCGACGAGCCGCTCGGTCCGCTGCGCCATGTCCTGGTAGTCGGCGTAGGCCTCGTAGAACTCGACCATCGTGAACTCGGGGTTGTGCTTGTGCGATATGCCCTCGTTGCGGAAGTCCTTGCCGAGCTCATAGACCCGCTCGAGGCCGCCGACGATCAGGCGCTTGAGGTACAGCTCGGTCGCGATCCGCAGGTACAGCTCGCGGTCGAGCGCGTTGTGATGGGTCGTGAACGGGCGGGCCGCAGCCCCGCCGTAGAGCGGCTGCAGCACCGGAGTCTCGACCTCGACGTAACCGTGATCGTCGAGGAAGCGGCGGACCGCCGAGACGATTCTCGCCCGCGCGATGAAGAGCGCCCGCGTCTCCTCGGAGGAGAGCAGGTCGAGCTCGCGATGACGGAAGCGCGTCTCGACGTCCTGCACGCCGTGGTGCTTCTCCGGCGGCGGCCGCAGCGACTTCGCCAGCAGCGTCCAGCCGTCGACGCGCAGCGACAGCTCGCCGCGACGGGAGCGGAAGACGGTCCCGTCGACGCCGATCAGGTCGCCGAGGTCGAGCCCGACGAGACGGTCGAGCGACTCCTGGCCGATCACGTCGACGCGCGCGTGCAGCTGCATCCGCCCGGAGCGGTCGACGAGGTCGAGGAAGGCGGCCTTGCCCTGCCCGCGGCGGGCGGCGAGGCGGCCGGCGACGCGGAAGGCGTCGGTCGTCTCGGCGCCGTCCTCCAGCGCGTCGTAGCCGGCCTTCACGTCGGCGATCGCGGTGACGCCGTCGTAGTCGTGCGGGAAGGGGTCGATCCCCTCGGCGCGCAGCCGCTCGAGCTTCTGGCGGCGAGCGGCCAGCAGCGCGGAGGTCTCCTCCGCGCCGGGGGCCGTTCTGTCGTCGTCGGTGGCAGCCATCGCGAGCGGCGGGCTCGCGCTAGGCGACGCCGACGTCGATCTTCTTGATCTTCAGCTCGCGCTGCTTGCCGTTGGGCAGCTGCACGGTGACCGTCTCGCCGGCCTTGGCGCCGATCAGCGCCTTGCCGACGGGCGATTCGTTGGAGAGCTTGCGCTCGGCCGGGTTGGCCTCGGAGGAGCCGACGATCGTGTACGTCGAGCTCTTTCCGTTGTCTTCGACCTCGACCGAGGAGCCGATGCCGACGATGTCGGTGTTGATGTCACCGGCGTCGATGACCGTCGCCGAGCGCAGCTTCTCCTCCAGCAACGCGATCTTCGACTCGAGCATCGCCTGCTCGTTCTTCGCGTCGTCGTACTCGGCGTTCTCGGAGATGTCGCCGAACTCGCGCGCCTCCTTGATCCGAGCCGCGACCTCGCGCCGCTTTTCCGTCGAGAGGTACTCGAGCTCGTTCTTGAGTCTCGTGAGACCGTCCGGCGTGAGGATGACGTCCTTGGGCATTAGCGTGACCTTGGAGGTGCAGTGGTGAGCAAAGCGCGCCGGAGCCTGACAAGGAAAAACCCGCTCGGGGCGGGATTCTGGTCCAATCAGGGCGACGGGGCGCGACAGTATAGCGGCGCGTCTCTAAGTACTCGATAAGGCCTTCGACGGCTCAGGCCGCGGCGAGCTGCTCGATGCCGAACGCGACGCGCGCGTCGTCGATCGACTCGGTCCGCTGCAGGCGGTCCTGCAGCTCGGCGCCCTCGCCGAGACGCTCGACGTACCAGGGGTAGAACTTGCGCAGGTAGCGGGCGGCGCGCTGCTCGCCGAGATGCTCGACGGCGCGCTCCAGCACCCATTCGACCTCGGCCAGGATCTCCTCGCGGCTGGGGTCGCCCTCGCGCAGCCCGAGCACCTGCTCGAACAGCCACGGGTTGCCGAGCGAGCCGCGCGCCAGCAGCACGGCCTCGGCGCCTGTGTATTCGAACACTTCTCTGACGCGCTCGGCGCTTCTGAGCCCGCCGGAGATCAGCACCGGCACCGGCAGCTCTTCGACGAGCCGCTTGGCGAGGTCGTAGTCAGGTCTGCCTCTGTGCTGCTGGGAGGCGTGGCGCGGATGGATGCAGAGGCCGGCGATGCCGGCGTCGGAGACGAGCCGGTAGGCGAGCTCGATCCCGTGCTGGTCGCCGGGACGCAGCCCGGGGCGCAGCTTGACGGTCACCGGCAGGCCGCTGCCCTCGCGCGCGGCGATCGCGATCTCGACCGCCAGGTCGGGATCCTTCACGAGCGCGGCGCCGGCGCCGGTCTTGCAGACCTTCGGCACCGGGCAGCCCATGTTGAGGTCGATCAGGTTGGCGCCCGTCTCGGCCGCCGTGGCGGCGGCGGAGCGCATGATCTCCGGGTCGTTGCCGAACAGCTGGATCGAGACCGGGCCTCTGGCCTGCTCGTCCGGGTGGACGCGCAGCAGCTCGGTGCACGTCTTCTCGTTGCCGTAGTGGATCGCGTGACTGGAGACCATCTCCGAGACCGCGAGACCGGCGCCGTAGCGCTTCGCCTGCAAGCGCACGAACCAGTTGCCGATGCCCGCCAGCGGGGCGAGCACGACGCGGTTGGGGATCTCGACGCCGCCGAGCGTCCAGGAGTCTTGGAGGGAGCGCATCGCCCTCCAGAGTAGCTGTGCTCCGCATTGCGAGTTCCCCTCCAGCGCGCGTCGCCGCGCCGCCGCAGCGGGAACTCGCTACGTGTTGCGCTCGTGGAGAAGCCGCAGGCCGGTCAGCGTGAGCAGGTCGTCGGTCTCGTCGATCTCCTCCGTGAACGGGACGATCGCCTGCGCGAGGCCGCCGGTCGCGATCGTCGCCGTCTCCTCGCCCAGCTCGGCGCGCAGCCGTCTGACGATCCCGTCGACCTGGCCGGCGAAGCCGTAGACGATGCCGGAGCGGATCGCGTCGACGGTCGTCTTGCCGATCAGCGCGCGCGGCTCGACGAGGTCGATCTTCGGCAGCGCGGCGGCGCGCTCGGTCAGCGCCTCCATCGAGATCTCGACGCCCGGCGTGATGATGCCGCCGAGGTACTCGCCGGTCTCCGAGACGGGGTCGAAGGTGATCGCGGTGCCGAAGTCGACGACGACGCAGGCGGCGCCGATCCGCTCGAAGGCGGCGACGGCGTTGACGAGCCGGTCGGCGCCGATCTCGCGCGGGTTCTCGTAGCGGATCGGCATCCCGGTGCGGATCCCGGGGCCGACGACGACCATCTGGTGGCCGAGGTAGCGCTCGCCGACCGCGCGCCATTCGGCACCCAGTTGCGGGACCGTGCTGGAGACGATCGAGGCGCTCACGTCGTCGAACGAGAGGCCGCGCAGGCCGAGCAGGTTCGAGAGCTTGGCGCCGAGCTCGTCGGCGGTCGACTCGCGCACCGTGGCGAAGCGCCAGTGCTGCGTCAGCTGGTCGCCGTCGAAGGTTCCGAAATGGGTCTGCGTGTTGCCGACGTCGAGCACGAGGAGCATGGGCGCGACAGTATCGCCGCTCGCGCGGCGACGTGACACCCGTGCGCTGGTGCCGGCCACGGCGGCCGCAACTGACGCGAAAGCGGTGCGCTGAGGCGTATGCTCGCGCGATGGGCCATACGCTCTACGCGATCCACGGATCCCACCCCTGCGTCACCGTCGAGCGGGCGCTGCAGCTCAAGCAGCAGCCGTACCGCGTCGTCGAGCTGCCGCCGGCCTTCCACGTGCCGCTGCAGTGGCTGCGCTTCCGCACCCTGACGGTCCCGGTGCTCGTGCTCGGCAACGGCGAGACGGTGATCGGCTCGTGCGCGATCCTGCACCGGCTCGACCAGCTCGTCCCCGAGCCCGCGCTGCTGCCCGCCGACCCGCAGGAGCGCGAGCGCGTGCTGAGCGCCGAGCGCTGGGGCGACGAGGTGCTGCAGCCGGCCGTGCGGCGGATGTTCTGGATGGGGATCGCGCACTCGCCGCGCGCGATCGACGGCTACGCGCACGGCTCGAAGCTGCCGCTGCCGCGCCCCGCCCGCACGCTCGTGACGCCGCTCGTCTGCCGCGCCGCGCGCTGGCGCAACAGAGCCGACGAGGCGACGCTGCGCGCCGACACGACGGCGCTGCCCGGCTGGCTCGACCACGTCGACGAGCTGATCGCCGACGGCGTCGTCGGCGGCCCGCAGCCGAACGCCGCCGACCTCCAGATCGGCTCCAGCCTGCGGATGCTCGGCACCTTCGCCGACGCCTGGCCGCTGCTGGCCGCGCGGCCGGCGTGGCAGCTCGCGCGCAGGGCCGTCCCGGCCTACCCGGGCGAGGGCGAGCTGCCGCCGGGAGCGCTCCCGGTCCCGCAGCCGCTGCTCGCCGCGGCGTAGCGTCGTCCTAGAGCAGCGGCGGGCCGGCGAGGCGCACGTCGTCCTGCTCGCCGGCCGGCAGCGCGGCGAGCGCGTCGGCGAGCCGCGTGCCGTCGGGCAGCGTCAGCCGCGGGTCGAGGTCGAGCAGCGGCACGAGCACGAAGCGGCGGCTGGTGACCTCGCGATGCGGCAGCCGCAGGCGCGGCGACGCGTGCTCCAGCTCGCCGAGGAGCAGCAGGTCGACGTCGATCGGGCGCGGGCCGTGCCTGACGTAGTCCGGGCTGTCCTGCGCGATCCGCCCCAGCTCGCGCTCGACCGCCTTGCAGGCGTCGAGCAGCTCCTCCGGGCCCAGCTCGGTCGCGATCCGCAGACAGGCGTTGAGGAAGTCGGGCTGGTCGAGCACGTCGCCGACCGGGTCGGTCTCGTAGGTCGAGGAGGAGGCGAGCACCTGCACGCCGTGCGCGGGCAGCGCCGCGACGGCGGCCGCGAGGTTCTCGCGCGGCACGCCGACGTTGGAGCCGAGCCCGAGGTAGCCGATCCGTTGGGCCATCAGCGGTGCAGGTGCGGCGGCGCTCAGCCGTCGGACTCGCGGAAGACCTCGACCGACACGTCATCGACCGGCAGCGGGATCGGCGGCTCCGGCTTGGATGCCTTCACCCAGACGGTCTCCGCGTCGTATTGGTCGAGCAGGCGGTCGGCGATCGCGGTGCAGAGCCGCTCCAGCGTTCTGTACGAGCGCTGCTGCGCCACCAGCGCGACGACCTGGCAGACCTCGCCGTAGTCGATCGTGTCCTCGACGCGGTCGGTGATCGTCGCGTCGCAGTCGCCCACCTCGAGCCTCAAATCGAGCACCAGCCGCTGGCCGACCTCGCGCTCGGCGGCGCTGACGCCGTGGTGGGTGTAGAGGGAGAGGCCGTTGATCTCGATCGTGACGACCGGTTCGGAGGGCTCGTCTTCCAGCTCGTCGTCGAGGTCGTCCTCGAACTCGTCGTTGTCGTCGGGGCTCATCGTGCGCGGACGGTAGCAGCAGCGACCGCGAGCGCGTCTCTGAGCGGCGCGACGTCATGGACGCGGAAGATCGTCGCGCCCTTCGTGAACGCGAGCACGTTCGCGGCGAGCGTCGCGGCGAGGCGGTGGTCGATGTCACGGCCGGTGATGCTGCCGAGGAAGCTCTTGCGCGAGACACCGACGACCAGCGGGCGCCCGAGCGCGAGCAGCTCGTCGAGCCGCGCCAGCAGCTGCAGGTTGTGCTCCGCCGTCTTGCCGAAGCCGATGCCCGGGTCGAGCTGGATCCGCTCCTCCGGGACCCCCTCGGCGACCGCGAAGGCGAGCCGCTCCTCCAGGAACGCCTTCACGTCCGAGACGACGTCGTCGTAGACCGGGTCGGACTGCATCGTGCGGGGCTCGCCGCGCATGTGCGTCAGGCAGCAGTCGAGCCCGCGCTCGGCGACGAGGGCGGCCATGCCCGGGTCGTGGCGGAAGGCGGTGACGTCGTTGAGGTAGGTCGCGCCGGCGTCGACGGCAGCCTGCGCGACCTCCAGCTTGATCGTGTCGATCGACAGCTGCGCGGCGCTCCCGCCGGCCGTGAGCGCCTCGATCACGGGGACGACGCGGCGGCGCTCCTCGTCGGCAGCGACGGGGTCGGCGCCGGGTCGCGTCGACTCGCCACCGAGGTCGAGGATCGCGGCCCCTTCGGCCTCCAGCTCACGCGCGTGCGCGACGGCGGCGGTCGTGTCGAGGTAGCGGCCGCCGTCCGAGAACGAGTCGGGCGTCGCGTTGACGATGCCCATGATGCGGAACGGGACCGGCATGCGGTCCCATCCTCCCACGCCGGACGCGGCCGGCGCGTCGCGGGCCTGAAACGAGAAGAGCCGCCCTGGTGGGCGGCTCTTCGGAGCTTCTATGCGAGTTCCGGTTTCTCGGGCGACTCGAGCCCGCGCAGCTCCGCCGCGCCGCCGGCGAGGCCGGGCCGCGGCAGCGGGCGCGGCGTGTCGCGACCGCGCTCGGGCGTCGTCGTCGCCGACGGCACCTCCGGCGGCGGCGGCGCCTCGGCGCCGAAGACGTCCTCCTCGGTACGGCCGTCGAGCAGCGCGGCGAACTGGTCGGACTCGATCGTCTCGCGCTTGATCAGGATCTCCGAGATGTACTCGAGTCTCCCCCGGTGCTCGGTCAGGATGTCCTTCGCCGACTGGTGCGCCGTCTCGACGATGCGGCGGATCTCGTCGTCGATCTCACGTGCGATCTCGTCGGAGTAGTCGGGCTCGGAGCTGAACTCGCGCCGAGCAGCAGGCAACAGCCGATATAATTCGTGCGCATGACGAG
>DATIOB010000649.1:0-3489 GCA_035473605.1 Conexibacter sp. | reverse complement strand
GGGACCTACGTCACCGCCGGGGAGCCGGCGACGATCTGGGCCGGCGCCCCGCTGCCGCGGGACGAGGAGATCAGCTGGCGCAGACGGACCGGGGCGAAGGGCTCGTACGTCAGCGCCTCCTTCACGCGTGAGGACCCGGCCCTGCGGCAGCTGCGCGAGACGCTGCTGCTCGCGGGTGCGCTCGGGACCGTGGTGGCGGCCCTGCTCGGAATGCTGCTGGCGAGCGGCATGTCGCGCCGCCTGCGGCGCGCGGCCGTGGTCGCCGACCGTGTCGCGGCCGGCGACCACGCCGCCCGCATCGACGCCGCCGGCGGCGACGAGATCGCCCGCCTCGGTCATGCGGTCGACCAGATGTCCAACGCGCTCGCGACGCGACTCGCGCGCGAGCAGCGCTTCGCCGGCGACGTCGCGCACGAGCTGCGCACGCCGCTGACCGGGCTCACCAGCGCCGCCGAGCTGCTCGACGACAGCCGTCCGGCGCAGATCGTGCGCGAGCGCGTCGGCGCGCTGCGCGGCCTCGTCGCCGAGCTGCTGGAGCTGGCGCAGCTCGACGCCGACGAGAACGGACCGGCGCGGCTGACGGCGCTGCCGCTGGAGCCGTGGCTGCGCGAGTTCGCCGCCGCGCACCCGTCGGCGCCGGCGCTCGAGTTCGAGCGGCCGGCGGTCGCGCTGGCCGACCGGCGGCGGCTGGAGCGGGTCGTCGGCAACCTGCTCGACAACGCGGTGCGCCATGGCCGGCCGCCGCTCGTCGTGCAGGTGACGGGCACGCTGATCGAGGTGCGCGACGACGGTCCCGGCTTCCCCGCCGAGCTGCTGCGCGACGGGCCGCAGCGCTTCTGGAAGGGCGCGGCCGACCGCGCCGGCGGCAGCGGCCTCGGCCTCGCGATCGCCGCCGGCCACGCGGCGATGCTCGGCGCCGAGCTGCGCTTCGCCAACCGGCCGGGCGGCGGCGCCGTCGCGTGGCTGGGACCGCTCGCCGTCGCGCCGGCGCCCGCTCCCGCTTCCGCACCCGACGCCGCGTCGGCGGCCGCGGCGTGGTGAGCGCCCTGCGCACACGCGGCGCGCCGATGCGCGTGATCCCGGGCGGCCTGATCCAGATCGGCAGCGACGACCACTATCCCGAGGAGCGGCCGGCCCACCGCGTCGCCGTCGCACCGTTCCTGATCGACGCCAGACCGGTGACGGTGCGCGACTTCCGCCGCTTCGTCGCCGAGACCGGCCACGTCACGCTCGCCGAGCAGGTACCGGATCCCGCCGACCATCCCGGCGCCGATCCGCGGCTGCTGGTGCCGGGCTCGCTCGTCTTCCGCAAGCCGCAGGGGCCGGTGCCGCTCGACGACTGGCGGCGCTGGTGGGCGTGGGTGCCGGGAGCGAGCTGGCGGGCGCCGGAGGGGCCGGGCAGCTCGACACGCGGCCGCGAGCGCCATCCCGTCGTCCACGTCGCGCACGCGGACGCCGCCGCCTACGCGGCGTGGGCCGGGAAGGCGCTGCCGACCGAGGCCGAGTGGGAGTGCGCCGCGCGCGGCGGGCTCGACGGCGCCCGCTACGCCTGGGGTGAGCAGGAGCGGCCGGACGACCGGCTGATGGCCAACCACTGGCAGGGCGAGTTCCCATGGCAGAACCTGACCGCGAACGGCTGGGCCGGCACCTCGCCGGTCGGCGTGTTCGCGCCCAACGGCTTCGGCCTGTGGGACATGATCGGCAACGTCTGGGAGTGGACGGCCGACCGCTTCCGCGCGCGGCATGACGCCGCGCCCGCGCCCTGCTGCGGGCCGGGCGGCCGCTTTGCGGAGCAGCGCGTGATCAAGGGCGGCTCGCACCTCTGCGCGCCCAACCACTGCTTTCGCTACCGGCCGGCGGCGCGGCAGGGCCAGGCGGTCGACAGCTCGACCAGCCACATCGGCTTCCGCTGCGTCGTGCGGACGGTCGCCGGCGCGTGACGGCGCCGCGCCCGTATGCTCCCCGGTTCACCCCCGCTGCGACTTGACCATCCGCACGATCGTGCTGATCACGTAGTAGAGCGAGAGGGCGAAGAAGAGGGCGCCGACGAGGGCGCGGGCCTGGTCCTCGTCGACGGGAGCGTGGTTGGCGGCGGGGGTCGCGACGCGGTCGGCGACCGTCTTGCGCCAGCCGGAGAGGCCGGCGGCGCCGAGTTGTGTGGTGTCGGGCATGGAGGTCGGCTACCCGCCGGCCCGCCAACCCATGTCGCGACGGCGAGGTGTGGCATTGTGACGCCCCATGGCCGAGACGACCGCGTGAGCACCACCCGCGTCGCCGCGCGCGGCCGTCAGGCCGCCCCGTTCGCGCTCGCGCTCGGCGCGCTCGGCGTCGTCTTCGGCGACATCGGCACGAGCCCGCTGTACGCGCTGCAGACCGTCTTCGCCGCCGACGACGGCGCCGTCAAGCCGACCGAGGGCGACGTCTACGGCGTCATCTCGCTGATCGTCTGGTCGGTGACGCTGATCGTCTCGATCAAGTTCGTCACGTTCATCATGCGCGCCGACAACGGCGGCGAGGGCGGGATCATGGCGCTCGTCGCGCTCGTCAAGCGGACCGCGATGAGACAGCCGCGCCTCAAGGCGGCGCTGATCTTCGCCGGCCTCTTCGGCGTCGCGCTGTTCTACGGCGACGGGATGATCACGCCGGCGATCTCGGTCCTCTCCGCCGTCGAGGGCGTCGAGGTCGCGGCACCGTCGCTGGAGTCGGTCGTGCTGCCCTTCACGCTCGTCGTGCTGAGCGCGCTGTTCCTGATCCAGCGCTTCGGCACCGGCCTGATCGGCCGCCTCTTCGGACCGGTGATGGTGCTGTGGTTCGCCGTGCTGGCCGCCGCCGGGCTCGGTCGCGTCGTCGCGCACCCGGAGATCCTGCGCGCGCTCTCGCCCCACTACGCCGGCGCCTTCTTCGTCGACCACCCGGGGATCGCGTTCATCGCGCTCGGCTCGGTCGTGCTCGCGATCACCGGCGCCGAGGCGCTCTACGCCGACATGGGCCACTTCGGCCGCGAGCCGATCCGGCGCGCCTGGTTCTTCGTCGTCTTCCCCGCGCTGACGCTCAACTACATGGGCCAGGGCTCGCTGATCCTCGCCCAGCCGGAGGCGATCTCCAACCCCTTCTACCTGCTGCTGCCGGAGTGGTCGCGGATCCCCGTGATCGTGCTCGCGACGGTCGCGACGCTGATCGCCTCGCAGGCCGTGATCTCCGGCGCCTTCTCCGTCACGCGCCAGGCCGTGCAGCTCGGCTACCTGCCGCGGCTGACGATACGCCACACCTCCGAGGAGATCGGCCAGGTCTACGTGCCGGCGGTCAACTGGGGGCTGTTCGCCGCCGTCGTCGCGCTCGTGATCGGCTTCGGCTCCTCGCACAGACTCGCGACCGCCTACGGGATCGCCGTCACCGGCACGCTGCTGATCGACGCGATCCTCTTCCTCGTGCTCGTGCGCGTGCTGTGGCGCAAGCCGCTGTGGATGGTGCTCGCCGGCGCGCTCGTCT
>DATIOB010000648.1:0-6991 GCA_035473605.1 Conexibacter sp. | reverse complement strand
GCCTCTGGTTCGCCACCGGCCTGCCGGGCGACGAGGACGAGCTGTGGGTCTGGTCCGCCGGCGACGGCGCCGCCAGCATCGTCCGCATCCGCGACGAGGACGGCAGCGCGCCGGACCCGTTCGCCTTCCAGCGGACAGCCGGCTGGTCGTCCGCCGACCTGACGCAGGTCACGGCCGACGGCGCCGTGATCGCCTGGACCGGGAACGGCAGATTCGACGGCAACGCCGACGGCCGCAAGGAGATCTTCCGCGCGACCGCCGCCGGCGAGTTCGCCTGCATCTCGTGCGACGAGGAGTCCGCCCCCTCGACCGTCGCCCACGCCGAGTTCGGCTCACCGCCGACCGACTTCGCCGGGCCGACGCCGCGCATCTCCGCCGACGGCGCCAGCGTCTACTTCCAGACGACCGAGGCGCACGACCCGCTCGACTGGAACAACGAGTTCGACGTCTACCGCTGGCGCGACGGCAAGCGCGCGCTGATCAGCTCGGGCCAGTCGGGGACGACCGGGATGCTCGCCGGCGTCAGCCCGCGCGGCGACGCCTTCTTCGCCACGACCGCGACGCTGCTGCCGTGGATCGACGACCACCACCGCAAGCTCTACGTCGCGCGCGCCGGCGGCGGCCTGCCCGCGCCGGTCGACCCGACCGCGAACTGCGCCGGCGATCTCTGCCAGGGCGACCCGGTCGTGCGCGCACCAGAGGCGCCCGCGGGCTCCGAGCAGTTCCACGGCGCCGGTGACGACGAGCAGCCGGAGCCGCCGACCGCCGCGATCCGGCTCGCGAAGATCACGGCCGCCGGCAAGCGCAGGCTCGCCGCCGGCGGCACGCTGACGGTCGCGGTCCGCGCGACGACGGCCGGACGCGTCTCGGCGACGCTGCGCGTCCGCAGCGGCTCGCGCTGGGCGACCGCCGGCACGGCCGCGCGCTCGCTGACGCGGGCGGGCACGGCGCGCCTGCCGCTGCGGCTCTCGCGCGCGGCGCGCAGACAGCTCGCCCGCCGCGGCGCGCTGCGCGTGCGGCTCGACGTGCAGCAGACCGGCGGCGCCGACGCGCGCCGCGCGACGTTCGTGCTGAAGCGGAGACGGGCGCTCGCCCGCGCCGCCGGGGCGCAGAGCGCCGAGGACTTCAGCCTCGTGCCCAACAGCTTCCAGGCCGGGCTCTCGAACACCCAGGCCGCCGGCCACCCCGACCTGAACGTGAGCTTCGAGCTGAACAGCAGACCGGCGATCCAGCCGGCCACCGGCAGCCTGCTCGACGAGCCGGCGGAGACCGCGAAGTCGGTGATCGTCGACCTGCCGCCCGGGATCGTCGGCGACCCGAACGCGACGCCGCGCTGCGCGATGGAGGTGCTGACGATGTGTCCGCCGGAGACGCAGATCGGTGTCGTGAGAGTCAGAACCTTCCTGCTGAAGGAGGGCATCGTCCCGCTCTACAACCTCGTGCCGTCGCACGGCGCGCCGGCGGAGTTCGGCTTCTGGGCGATGCTGACCGTGAAGCTGCAGGTCTCCGTCCGCAGTGACGGCGACCACGGGCTGCGCACGACGATCGACAACCTGCCGACGCTGGCGGCGCTCGTCTCGACCGACCTGACGCTCTGGGGCGTGCCCGCCGACTCCGGCCACGACGGCCAGCGCGGCGTCGTCTGCCTCGATGAGGGCCTCGGTGCCGGGCTCGTCTGCAACGGCGAGCCGGGCACGTCGAGCAGCGCGCCGCGCACGCCGTTTCTGACCAACGGCTCGGTCTGCGACGCGACCGCGCCGGTGCGGATGTCGATCGAGAGCTACGACAGCCCGGGCCGGCTGCTGCACGCCGAGGCGCCGCTGGCGCCGCCGACCGGCTGCGACAGACTGCGCTTCGCCGGCAGCGGGACCGCGCGCGCCGACGACGCCAGAGCCGGCGCCCCCTCGGGTTGGACGATCGACCTCGCCGTGCCGCAGAACGGCGACCCCGCCGGGCTCGCGACGCCGCCGCTGAAGCGCGCGGTCGTGACGCTCCCGGAGGGGACGGTCGTCTCCCCGTCAGCCGCCGCCGGCCTGCAGGGGTGCAGCGTCGCGCAGCTGCGGCTCGACAGCGTCGCGGCGCCGGACTGCCCGAACGGCGCGAAGATCGGCGACGTCTCGATCGTCACGCCGCTGCTGAGCAGACCGCTCACGGGCGCGGTCTTCCTCGCCGCCCCGAGCCCGTCGCAGCTGCTGAGAGTCGTGCTCGTAGCGGCCGGCCAGGGCGTGCGGCTGAAGCTCGTCGGCCGGATCGACCCCGACCCCGTCACGGGCCGCCTCACGGCGACCTTCGACCCCAACCCGCAGCTGCCGTTCTCGACGCTGCGGATGACGCTCAAGGGCGGACCGCGCGCGGTCCTCGCCAACGCGCGCCAGTGCGGCCCGGCGACGACGACCTTCGCGCTGACGCCCTACGGCGGCGGCGCGGCGGCCGTCTCGCACGACAGCCATGCGGTCACGCGCGACGGCGCCGGCGCGCCGTGCGCGGCGACGGCCTTCGCGCCCGGCTTCTCTGCCGGCACGGCCAACCCGGTCGCGGGCAGGGCGACGGCGTTCGCGCTGCGCTTCTCGCGCGGCGACGGCGACGACCTGCTGCACGCGATCGACGTCTGGCTGCCGGCCGGCCTGATCCCGAAGATCGGCCGCGTGCCGCTGTGCGCCGAGGCGCAAGCGGCCGCCGGCACCTGCGGCGAGGAGTCGCGCGTCGGCGGCGCCGAGACGACCGCCGGCCCTGGCACGCAGCCGTTCGGCCTGCCGGGCCGCGTCTACGTCGCCGGTCCCTACAAGGGCGCGCCGTACAGTCTCGCGATCGTCGTGCCGGCGGTCGCCGGCCCGTTCGACCTCGGGACGGTCGTCGTGCGCGCGGCGGTGCACGTCGACAAGCGCAGCGCGGCGCTGCGGGTCGTCTCCGATCCGCTGCCGACGATCCTCCAGGGGATCCCGCTGCAGATCCGCTCGGTGCGGATCGCGATCGACCGGCCCGACTTCATGCTCAACCCGACGAGCTGCTCCGAGCGCCGCGTCGGCGCCGCGATCAGCGCGACGGGCGGAGCGGTCGCGCAGGTCGGCGCGCGCTTCCAGGTCGGCGACTGCGCGGCGCTGCGGTACACGCCGAAGCTGGCCGTCAGAGTCGGCGGCAGAGGCGAGGTCGGCGCGCGCCGCAAGACGTCGCTCGTGGCGACGCTGACGCAGCCGCCGGCGCAGGCGGCGAGCCGCAGCGTGCGGCTGCTGCTGCCGCGCACGCTCAACGCGCGGCTCGAGGTGATCCGCAGAGCGTGCAGCCAGGCCGCCTACGACGCCGGCGACTGCGAGGCCGCCCGCGTCGGCTCCGCGACCGCCGCGACGCCGCTGCTGAAGGGACCGCTGAGCGGCGCCGTCTACATGGTCAGAAGCCCGGCGCGGAGACTGCCCGACCTCGTCGTGCAGCTGCGCGGCGAGGTCGCGATCGACCTCGTCGGCAAGGTCACGATCAGCCGCGACCTGAGGCTGACGGCGACCTTCGACACGATCCCCGACGTGCCGCTGTCGCGCTTCCAGCTGACGCTGCCGGCGAAGATCTCGCCGGTCGGCAACGTCCGCGCGCTGTGCACGCCGGAGTCCCGCCGCGCGGTCGCGGTGCAGACGCTGCGCGCGCAGAACGGCCGCGTCGTCAAGCGCCACCAGCGCCTCTCGATCGCCGGCTGTCCGAAGCGCTGAGCGAGACGGGCGGGCGTTCCCGGAACGCCCGCCCGGCCGGCGCCGATCGTGAGCGGCCGCTCAGCCGATCACGACGCGCACGGCAGCTCCACGACGACGCGCGTGCCGGCGCCGGTCGCACTGTCGATCCGCAGCGTCCCGCCGAGCGCCTCGACGCGGTCGGCGATCGAGCGGAGGCCGTGGCCGACCGCATCCCCGCCCACGCCCCCGATGCCGTCGTCGCGCACCTCGATCCGCAGGCGGTCGTGCGGCAGCTGCGCGAGACCGACCGCCAGCGCGCCCGCGCGCGCATGCTTGACCGCGTTGAGGAGGCCCTCGGAGACGACGAAGTAGCCGGTGCTCTCGACCGCCGGCGGCAGCCGTCTCCCCAGCTTGTCGAGGTCGAGGTCGACCGCGATCGGCATGCGGTCGGCGAGCGCCTCGACCGCGGCGGGCAGGCCGCGCTCGGTCAGCTCGGCCGGCATCACGCCGTGCACGAGCGCGCGCAGCTCGTCGATCGCCGTCTCGATCCCAAGGCGCAGCTCGGTGCGCGCCTCCGGCAGCGGCGCGATCCCGGCTTGGACCGCCAGCAGCACCAGCCGCGACTGCAGCCCGTCGTGGAGGTCGCGCGCGATCCGGCGGCGCTCGGCGTCGCCGGCCTCGACCAGCCGCGCGCGCGAGGCGCGCAGCTCGCTGAGCTGCGACCGGTGGCTGCGGCTGTCCAACCGCCGCAGCCACGCGGCGGCGGCGAGCCCGGCGACGGCGAGCGTCAGCGCGTGCCGTCGCGGCGGGACCGCGACGGCCGGCGATCGGGCTGGCGCCGTGGGCGATGTCACCCCGCCTACCCTGCCAGACGCTCACGCGACGGCAAGGCGACCTAGGTCCACTATCGATGCGGCGCGAGCACGCAGCGCAGCGCGCCGCAGGTCAGCTGGACCGTCATGCCGGGGAAGAAGCGGCCGTCGATCGTGGCGCGCTCGGGCCGCAGCGCGGTCAGCCCGGCCAGCTCGTGCGTCGCGCGCGAGGTCGCCGTGCGCAGGGCCCCGAGCGCCTGCCGCTGACCGTAGTGCCAGCCGGCGGCGAGCAGCCGCTCGCCGCGCCACAGCTGCCAGCGCCAGCGATGCCCCAGCTGCGTCGGCGGCAGCGGCTCGAGCGTGTAGGAGAAGGTCGGAAGGTCGTCCTGCATCGCTTTCAAGCTAGCGGGCGGTGGGGATGCAGCCGTCCGCAGGGGACCTGGGTCCATCGCGTTCGAGGGCGCGGCGCGCGATCATCGTGCGATGGACCTCGCCCTCTGGCGCCCGCGTGACCGGCGCCGACGCTCGCTCACCGCCGTGGCGCTCGCCGCATCCGCCGCCGCGCTCCTGATCACCCCGGCCGCGCACGCCCAGACGCGCCAGCTCGACGCGCGCACGAGCGAGCGGCTCGACCGCACGCTCAGCGCGACGCTCGACCGCACCTGGGCGCCCGGCGTGATCGCCGGCGTCTGGGTCGGCGACCGCGGCTGGACCGCGACCGGCGGGGTCGCGAACCGCGCCACCGGCGCGCTGCCGACGCTGAACGACCGCACCCGCATCGGCTCGGTCACGAAGATCTTCACCGGCACGCTCGTGCTGCAACTCGTCGACGAGGGCAGGCTGCGCCTCGACGACACGATCGAGCGCTGGTTCCCGCAGCTGCCGGACGCCGGCAGAATCACGATCCGCGACCTCGGCACGATGGCCAGCGGCATCGCCAGCTACAGCCTCGACCCGGCCACCGTCGACCGCTACCTCGCCAGACCGCGGGCGGTCTTCACCCCCGCCGAGCTGATCGCCGCCGGCGTCGACCTGCCGCGCCAGTTCGCGCCCGGCGACGGCTTCTCCTACTCGAACACGAACCTCGTGATGCTCGGCCAGGTCGTCGAGCAGGTGACCGGCAGACCGCTCGCCGAGGTGATGCGCACGAAGCTGTTCGCGCCGCTCGGGATGCGCCACACGAGCTACGCCGCCTCGACGCGGCTGCCGCAACCGTCGTGGCACGGCTACACGTTGCAGGGCTCCGACGGCGCGGTCCTCGACGCGACCACGTGGAACCCGACCTTCAGCGGCGCCGCCGGGCAGATCACCTCGACGCTCGGCGACCTGCGCCGCTTCACGCGCGCGGTCGGCAGCGGCGCGCTGCTGAAGCCGGCGACGCAGCGCGCCCGGCTGCAGCCGAATCCCGCCTCCGCAGCAGGCGGGAGAGCGTACCTGTTCGCGATCGGGAAGGAGAAGGACTGGCTGGCGCACAGCGGCGTGCTGCCCGGCTTCAACTCGCAGATCGCCTACCTGCCGGCGCGCAGGATCTCGATCGTCGTGCTGACCAACGCCGACATCGCGAGCGCCGCCGGCAGCCCCGCGCCCGCGATCTTCAACGCGCTCGCGGAGGTCGTCGCGCCGGGCAGCCTGCCGCGGCCGCACCGCTGAGACGGCCGGCGCGCGCTCACAGCGCGAGGAAGCGGACCACCGCCAGCACGCGGCGGTGGTCCTCGGGGCTGCGCTTGATCCCCAGCTCGTCGTAGATGTTGGAGGTGTGGCGCACGACCGCCTTCTCGCTGACGCCGAGCTGCTCGGCGATCGCGGCGTTGCTGCGCCCCTCGGCCATCAGCTCCAGCACTGCCCGCTGCCGCTCGGTCAGGCGCCCGACCGGGTCGCCTCTGCGGCGCCGCCCGACCATCGCGGAGACGACCTCGCGGTCGAGCACCGAGCCGCCCGCGACGATCCGGTGCAGGTCGGCGACGAACCGCTCGACGTCGGCGATCCGCTGCTTGAGCAGGTAGCCGACGCCCTCCTCCCCGCTCTCCAGCAGCTCGACCGCGTAGTCGCGCTGGAGGTACTGCGACAGCACCAGCACCGGCAGCCCCGGCAGCCGTCTGCGCAGCTCCAGCGCCGCGCGCAGCCCGTCGTCGGTGTGCGTCGGCGGCATGCGGATGTCGGCGACGAGCAGGTCGGGACGGTGGGCCGAGGTCTTGCGCACGAGATCCTCGGCGTCGCCGGCGACGGCGACGATCTCGAAGCCGGCCTGTTCCAGCACGAGCGCCAGTCCGGCGCGCATCAGCGCCTGGTCCTCGCCGATCACGACGCGCATGGCAGCTCCGCCACGACGCGCGTGCCCGCACCGGCCGCGCTGTCGATCCGCAGCCTGCCGCCGAGCGCCTCGACGCGGTCGGTGATCGAGCGGATCCCGTTGCCGCTGCGCGCTCCCGCGCCGCCGCTGCCGTCGTCGCGCACCTCGATCCGCAGCGCGCTCGCGTCGTGCGCGAGCGTCACCCTCAGCTCCTCGGCGCGGGCGTGCTTGAC
>DATIOB010000647.1:0-18280 GCA_035473605.1 Conexibacter sp. | reverse complement strand
GCGCGAGCGCGCGCGCACCGCGCTGCTGGTGACCGACGGCAAGCGGATGGTCGTTGGCGCCGACGGCGCGACGATCGGCCGCAGCCGCGACTGCGACGTCGTGCTCGCCGACGGCAACGTCTCGCGCAAGCACGCCGAGGTGCGGCCCCGCGGCGACGGCTGGATGGTCGCCGACCTCGGCTCGACCAACGGCGTGACCGTCAACGGCGCCCGCATCGAGCAGGCGCAGCTGCTGCGCGGCGGCGACCGCATCGAGGTCGGGACGACGCTGCTGACCTTCGAGCTGGAGTGACGGGATGACGCTCGAACCGATCTCCGTCGCGCTCAAGCTCGGCTTCCTCGCCGTCCTCTACCTGTTCCTGCTGTGGATCGTGCGCAGCTCGCTGAAGGATCTGCGGCGCGCGCAGCCGAGCGCCGAGGCGGTGCTCGCGCCCGAGGCCGGGCCGCCGCCGGCCGACGCGACGGCGATGCACAGCGCCGCCGACGACATGCTCGGTGACCACGTCGGCGGCGGCGAGCCGCGGCTGGTGGTCGAGCATGCGCCGGGGCATCCGGACGGAATCGCCTACGATCTGTCGAGCGGCGCGACGCTCGGCCGCGGCAACGTCGAGATCAGGCTCGAGGACCCGTTCGCCTCGAGCCAGCACGCGCGCATCGAACGACAGGGCGGCGTGCTGGTGCTGGAGGATCTCGGTTCGACGAACGGAACGTTCCTCAACGAGGAGCCGTTGCGCGGGATCCAGCCGCTCCACCACGGCGACCGCATCCGGATCGGTGACAGTGAGTTCTCCTACCTTCAAGACTGAGATGGGCCCTCTGAGCTGATGCTGCGCGTCGCCGAGCACTTCGAGAAGTCCGACACCGGTCTCGCCCGCCGCGCCAACGAGGACAACTTCTTCGCGCGCGCGCCGCTGTTCGTCGTCGCCGACGGGATGGGCGGGGCGCAGGCCGGCGAGGTCGCCTCCAGACTGGCCGCAGACACCTTCGCGCCCGGACTGCCGGAGGGCGGCACGACCGAGGAGCGGCTCGCCACGCGCGTGCTGGAGGCCAACGCGCGGATCCACAAGCTCTCGCGCGAGGACCGCGAGCGGGCCGGGATGGGCACGACGCTGACGGCCGCCTACCTCGACGGCGAGGAGATCGCGGTCGCGCACGTCGGTGACAGCCGCGCCTACCTGTGGCGCGACGGCGAGCTGACGCGGCTGACGCGCGACCACTCGCTCGTCGACGAGCTGGTGCGGCGCGGCAAGCTGACCGAGGAGGAGGCGGCCGAGCATCCGCAGCGCTCGATCATCACGCGCGCGCTCGGCCCCGAGCCCGACGTCGAGGTCGACACGCGCACCTATCGCGGGCAGGACGGCGACCTGCTGCTGCTGTGCAGCGACGGGCTCACGTCGATGATCTCCGAGCAGCTGATCGCCGGGATCCTCAGAGGCGCCGAGGGGATCGAGGCGGCCGGGCGCGAGCTGGTCGACGCCGCCAACGCCGCCGGCGGGCGCGACAACATCACCGTCGTGCTGTTCCGGCTGGAGGAGGTCGCCGCCGGCGAGGCCGCCGACGCGCATGCGCCGACCGCCGCGACCGCCGCGCTCGACCAGCCGACGCAGGTCGGCGAGCTGAACGCCGCGGACGTGCGCGGCGCCGTTGCCGCCGCCGGCCCGGGGACCGCCGAGCAGCCGGTCGTGCAGCCGCGCTCCGGCGCGGCCGGGCCGCCGCAGGAGCTGGCGTCGGTCGCCGCCGCGCGCAAGCGGCGCGAGGAGCGCGAGCACCAGCCGCTGCCGCTGCGCGTGAAGATCTTCGCCGCGACCGTCTCGACGCTGATCGTGCTCGTGATCCTCGGCATCGCCGGGATGTTCGCGACCAGAGCGGTCTTCTTCATCGGCACCGACGACCGCGGCATGGTGACGATCTACAAGGGCCTGCCGTTCGAGCTGCCGGCCGGCCTCAAGCTCTACTCCGAGTACTCGATCTCGGGCGTTCCGGCCGCCGCGGTGCCGGAGTCGCGGCGCGACGACCTGCTCGACCACCAGCTGCGCTCGCGCAGTGACGCGCGCGACCTCGTCGCCCAGTTGGAGCAGGGAAGACTCTCCCCGTGAGCGCGCGCAATCGCGAGCTGCTCGGGTTGATCCCCGCGTCGCTGCTCGTGACCGCGGGCTTCGCCGCCGTCTTCATCGAGCGGGGTGCGCTGTCGCAGAACGCGCTCTCGGACCTGTCGCTGACGTACGGCGCGATCTTTCTCGGGCTCTGCGTCGCCGCGCACGTCTTCCTGCGGATCGCGCTGCCGTACGCCGATCCCTACCTGTTCCCGCTCGTCGCCGTGCTCGCCTGCTTCGGGCTGGTGATGATCTACCGGATCGACGACACGCTCGCGCGGCAGCAGGCGCAGTGGTTCGTCGTCGGGCTGCTGCTGTTCGCGGCGACGATCGTCTTCCTGCGCGACTACCGCAAGCTCGAGCAGTACCGCTACCTGATCGCGATCGGCTCGCTGGTGCTGCTGTGCCTGCCGCGCCTGCCGTTGATCGGCGCGCAGGTCAACGGCGCCTACCTCGGCATCCGCATCCCCGGCGTGATGGTCTTCCAGCCGACCGAGTTCGCGAAGCTCGGGATCGTGATCTTCCTCGCCAGCTACCTGCGCGACACGCGGCAGGTGCTGGTCGTCGGCGCGCGCCGGATCCTCGGGATCACGCTGCCGCCGCTGAAGCACTTCGGGCCGCTGCTGGCGATCTGGGGGATGGCGATGCTGCTGCTCGTCGTCATACGCGACCTCGGCTCCTCGCTGATGTTCTTCGGCGCCTTCCTGTCGCTGCTGTACGTCGCCACCAACCGCTTCTCGTTCGTCTTCATCGGGCTGCTGCTGTTCGGTGTCGGCGGCTGGTACCTCGGCACGCACGTCTCGCACGTGATCGACCGCATCAACGTCTGGACCGACCCGCTCGACGTCGCGCGCTACTCCGGCGAGGGCTACCAGATTGCCAATTCGCTGTTCGCGCAGGCCGACGGCGGGCTGCTCGGGCGCGGCTTCGGCGGCGCGATGCTGGAGTCGCCCGGCGGCGACACGATCCTCCCGGCGGCGCAGACCGACCTGATCTACGCGCTGATCGTCAACGAGGTCGGGCTCGTCGGGGCGGTCGCGGTCCTGGTCACCTACCTGCTGTTCGTGCAGCGCGGCTTCAAGACGGCGCTGCTGGCGAGAGACTCCTTCTCGACGCTGCTGGCGGTCGGGCTCTCCGCGGTCTTCGCGCTGCAGGTGTTCGTGATCGTCGGCGGCGTCACGAACGTGATCCCGCTGACCGGCGTGACGCTGCCGTTCATCTCCTACGGCGGCTCGTCGATCCTCGCCAACTTCGTGCTGCTGGCGCTGCTGCTGCTCGTCTCCGACAAGGCCCGGCGGCCGGTGGCCCGATGAGCGTCCCGATCGTCCGCCTCTTCCTCGCGATCGTGGTCCTGTTCGCGATCCTCGTCGCGTGGACCTCGCGCTGGTCGATCTTCGAGGCCGACGACCTGCGCGCGAACACGCTCGACAAGCGGCCGCTGTTCGCCGCGCTGCAGGTCAAGCGCGGCGCGATCCGCGCCGCCGACGGCAGCGTGCTGGCGCGCAGCGTCAGAGTCCGCACGAGAAGCGGCAGAGCGATCTACGAGCGCGACTACCCGACCGGTGAGCTGTTCGGCCATCCGGTCGGCTACGCCAACCTGCTGCAGGGCCAGCTGTCGGGGCTGGAGCGGTCGCGCAACAAGGAGCTGTCGGGGACGACGAGCGAGCTGAACTCGATCCTCGACCAGCTGCAGGGCAAGCGCCGCGCCGGCAACACCGTGGTGACGACGCTCGATCCCGAGGCGCAGCAGATCGCGACCGACGCGCTCGCGGGGCAGAAGGGCGCGGTCGTCGCGATAGAGCCGAGCACCGGCGCGGTCAAGACGATGGTCAGCTCGCCCGGCTACGACCCCAACATCGTCAGGGACCAGGCCGCGCTCAGAGAGCTGAACCTCGACGACGAGAACGCGCCGCTGCTGGACCGCGTCACGCAGGGCGCCTACCCGCCCGGCTCGACCTTCAAGGTCGTCACCGCCGCGGCCGCGCTCGACTCCGGCGAGTTCACGCCCGACTCGACGCTCGACGGCAGATCGGGCCGCGTCGTCTCCGGCGTGCCGCTCAGAAACGACTTCGACGAGAACTTCGACAGCCCGTCGCTGAGCACCGCGCTGACGCTCTCGATCAACACCGCCTTCGCGCAGCTCGGGGAGGAGCTGGGCAAGGAGACGATGGGCGACTACATGGAGAGATTCGGCTTCTACAGACTGCCGCCGCTCGACTACCCCGACGAGCAGATGATCCGCAGCGGCGAGCGCGTCGACGGCCGGCTCGTGCCGGTCACGAGCCCCGCGGTCGACGTCGGGCGGATGGCGATCGGCCAGGACAAGCTGCTCGTGACGCCGCTGCAGATGGCGATGGTGACGGCCGCGATCGCCAACGGCGGCTCGCTGATGGAGCCGCGCCTGACCGACAAGATCGTCGATCCCGACGGGCGCACCGTCGACGAGGTCGAGCCGAAGGAGTGGAGCCGGCCGATCTCCGAGCAGACCGCGTCCGAGCTGACGCAGATGATGGGCAACGTGGTCGACGAGGGCACCGGCACCGCCGTCCAGCTGCCCGGCATCGACGTCGCCGGCAAGACCGGCACGGCCGAGAAGAACATCGAGCAGCGGATCAACCAGCCGTGGTTCATCGCCTTCGCGCCGAAGGACGACCCCAGAATCGCGATCGCCGTGACCGTCGAGTCCAGCGTCGCCGGCTTCGGCGGCACCGTCGCCGCCCCGATCGCCCGCGACGTGCTCGCGAGCCTGCTCGACTGATGACCGAGATCGCGCCCGACACCATCATCGACCAGCGCTACAAGGTGCTCTCGCGGATCGGCGCGGGCGGGATGGCCGAGGTCTTCGTCGCGCAGGACCAGTCGCTCGGCCGCAAGGTCGCGCTGAAGCTGCTCTACCCGCGCTTCGCCTCCGACGCCGAGTTCGTGGAGCGCTTCCGCCGCGAGGCGTCGAGCGCGGCGAGCCTCCAGCACCCCAACGTCGTCGGCATCTACGACCGCGGCAGATGGGACGGCACCTACTACATCGCGATGGAGTACATGCCTGGGCGCACGCTCAAGCAGGTGATCCAGCAGGACTCGCCGATCGACCCGGTGCGCGCGATCGACCTGACCGTGCAGGTGCTGAAGGCGGCGCGCTTCGCGCACAGGCGCGGGATCGTCCACCGCGACCTCAAGCCGCACAACGTGATCGTCGACGACGAGGACCGCGCGAAGGTCACCGACTTCGGGATCGCGCGCGCCGGCGCCTCTGACATGACCGAGACCGGCTCGATCATGGGCACCGCCCAGTACCTCTCGCCCGAGCAGGCGCAGGGCCACGCCGTCTCGCCGCAGTCCGACCTCTACTCGGTCGGGGTGATCCTCTTCGAGCTGCTGACCGGGCACGTCCCGTTCGAGGCTGAGTCAGCCGTCACGATCGCGCTCAAGCACGTCTCCGAGCCGGCGCCGCCGCCGAGCGCCTACGACCCCGAGGTGCCGCCGCAGCTCGACGAGATCGTGCTGTGGGCGATGGAGAAGGATCCGGCGCGCCGACCGGCCGACGCCGACGCCTTCATCCACGCGCTCGAGGAGACGAGGGACGCGATCCTCGGCCAGGAGCCGCCCGGGCAGCGGACGGCGACCTTCGGCGCCGCCGCGCTCGCGGGGGCGATGGCCGAGGAGGAGCCGGAGCAGGACGAGGAGCGCAGAGGCCGCCGCCCGCCGTGGTGGGCGTGGCTGCTCGCGCTGCTGGCCGTCGGCGGGGTCGCCGCCGCGATCGTGCTGCTGACGCAGACCGACCAGGTGAGGGTGCCGGGCGTCGTCGGGGAGCAGTTGAACGTCGCGCAGAGACGGCTGGAGGCCGCCGACCTGAGATGGCGCGTCGAGCGGGTGCGCTCGAGCAGACCGCTCGACGAGGTGATCGAGCAGAGTCCCGCGGCGCGCAGAGAGGTCGACGCCGACTCGATCGTGCGGCTGAGAGTCTCCGGCGGGCCGGGCACGGTCGACGTGCCCGCGGTCGACGGCTACGACGTCGAGAGAGCGACCGCGGCATTGCAGGACGCCGGCCTCACCGTCGGCCAGACGACCGAGCAGTACAGCGACGACGTCGCCGCGGGGATCGTGATCCGCACCTCGCCGGCCGCCGCCGACAACGTCGATCGCGGAACGTCGGTCAACCTCTACGTCTCCAGAGGGATCGAGCAGGCGGAGGTGCCCGACGTGCGCGGCTTCACCCGCGCCGACGCCGACAGCACGCTCAGAGGCGCCGGCTTCGCGACCAGCTTCAGCGAGCAGGAGTCGAGCACCGTCCAGGCCGGCGAGGTGATCTCGCAGGATCCCTCCGGCGGGAGCGACGTCGACCCCGGCAGCACGATCGCCGTCGTCGTCGCGAGAGCGCCGCCGGTCGAGGTGCCGGGCGTCGTCGGCCAGGCGCGCGCCGACGCCGAGTCGGCGCTGACGGCGCAGGGGCTGATCCCGCGCGTCTCGACGCCGGTCGTCGACGATCCGGCGCAGGACGGGATCGTGATCTCGCAACGGCCCGAGCCGGGCACGAGCGTCGCAAGAGGCGCGCCGGTGCGGATCGTCGTCGGCCGCTACGTCGCGCCCGCGCCGCCCGACAACGGCGGCAGCACGACACCGACACCGTCGCCGACGCCCGGCGCGGGCGACGAGACCGGCAGAGCCGACTTCGGCAGAGCGCAGGGCAACGGGCCCGGCGGCGCCGACGACGGCGGCTGAGTCGCAACTTCGCTCTCAAGTCCGCGCGCGACCGTCCGATCAAAGGGATCGAACACGGAGCCTCGAGCTGGACCGCACGCTGCGGAGGCTGGGCTCCACCCCTGATACGGACTCCTACGCTCGAGGACAGGATGCTTCAAGGCCTCTATTCCGCGGCCGCCGGCATGGCAGCGCAGCAGCAGCGGATCGACGGTGTCGCGAACGATCTCGCGAACGTCAACACGACCGGCTACAAGCACGTCCGCGTCGGCTTCCGCGACCTGCTCTACAGCTCGCAGGGCGACCAGGCCGGCGCGAGCGTCGACGCCGGCGCCGGCGCGGCCGCGTCGTTCGTCGGCCGCTCGCAGGCGCAGGGCACGCTGCAGACGACCGAGCAGCCGCTCGACCTCGCGATCGCGGGCAGCGGCTTCTTCCAGGTCCGCACCGAGGACGGCAGAACGGCGCTGACGCGCGACGGCGGCTTCCGGCTCGACAACAACGGCCGCATCACGACGGCCGACGGCGCGCTGCTGCAGCCGCAGATCCAGGTGCCGCAGGGCACGCCGATCGACAGAATCGCCGTCGGCCAGGACGGCACCGTCCGCGCGAACAACCAGGTCGTCGGCAGAATCCAACTCGTCAACGTGACCGCGCCCGACGGTCTGCGCCCGCTCGGCGACAACCGCTTCGAGATCACCGCCGAGAGCGGCCCCGCGCGCGCCGCCGGCAACGACAGCGCGGTTCTCCAGGGCCGCCTCGAAGGCTCCAACGTCGACATGGCCGACTCGATGGTCGACATGATGAATGCGCAGCGCGCCTTCCAGCTGGCCTCCAGAGCGATCCACATGCAGGACCAGATGCTCGAAGTCGCCAACCAGGTGAAGCGCTAGCCATGAGCGTCCCTCCGATCGACAGCACCCTGCTGCCGGCCGACATCCGCACCGGTCCGCAGGAGCGCAAGGACGCCTACGCCGCCGCGCTCGGCTTCGAGCAGCTGCTGGTCAGACAGCTCACCGAGTCGATGGCCAGCTCCTCCAGAAGCGCGATGGGCGGCGACTCGCCCTACGCCAGCCTGATGCCGCAGGCGATGGCCGACGGCCTCATGGATGCCGGCGGCCTCGGCCTCGCGCGGCAGCTGACCGACGCGATCTCTCCCGCGCAGACCACGGACACGAAGGGAACCTCGGCATGAGCGTCACCGCCGCGCGCGCGAGCCTCGTCGACCCGCTGCTGAGCAACGACGTGCTCGCCCATCTCGACGCGCAGATCGCCTCAGCGGCGCGTCTGACGGAGATCGTGATGCGCCAGCACGAGGCGATCGGGCTGCGCGACATCGATGCCGTCGTGCACGAGGTCAGCGCCTTCCAGGCCGAGTTCCAGCGCCGCGCGCGCGTCGAGGACGAGCGCAACCGCCTGCTCAACCGCGCCGCGACCGCGCTCGGCCTCTCGCCGGGCGAGGTGACCGTCACGCGGATGACGATGCTGATGGCGCCGCACCATGCCCAGCTCGCGCAGACGCGCAGCGCCGAGCTGCAGCGGCTGCTCGACGAGCTGACGCGCCAGCACTCGCTCAACCAGTCGCTGATGCGGCAGGAGCTCGCCTTCCTCGACCACCTGCTGAACGTCGTCGAGCCGGCCACCGCGCTCGGCTACGAGTCGGGCGGGACCGTCAACGCCATGCCGACAGCGCCGCTGCCGGGTCACCACGCCTTCGACCTCCACGCCTAGAGGCCCAGACCGATGCCGATCTCCTCCTTCATGGGGCTGCAGACCTCGCTTCGCGGTCTGATCGCCCACCAGCAGTCGCTCAACACGACCGGCCACAACATCGCCAACGCCAACACCGCCGGCTACTCCCGCCAGGAGGCGGTGCTGACGGCGATGAACGCGCTCGTGGTCCCGGCCAACTCGGGGATCACCGGCGCCGGCGCGCAGCTCGGCACCGGCGTCGACGTGACGCAGATCCGCCGCATCCGCGACTCCTTCCTCGACGTCCAGTTCCGCTCGGCCAACATGCAGCTCGGCGGGGCGGCGGCGAAGTCGAACTCGCTCGAGCAGATCGAGCTGTCGTTCGCGGAGCCGTCCGACGACGGCATCAACGCGCTGCTGAGACAGTTCTGGAACGCCTGGTCCGACGTCGCCAACGCGCCGGAGCCGGCGCCGGCGCGGACCGCGGTCGTCGAGGCCGGCAACGCGCTCGCCGCCGCCTTCCAGACGATCGCCGAACAGCTCACGAAGGTCGCCGCCCAGGCGCAGTCGGAGTACGACAGAATCACCGGCGCCAACGGCGACGTCGAGATCTGGGCCAGAGAGCTCGCCGAGCTCAACGACACGATCGCCCACGCCGTGATCGTCGGCCAGGCGCCGAACGACCTGATGGACCGCCGCGACCTGCTGATCGACAGACTCTCCGAGCTGGCGCAGGTCTCCGTCACGAATCTCGAGAGCGGCGCCGTCAGAGTCGACTTCGGCGGCGTCTCGCTGGTCGACCCCGCCGCCGCCGGCGGGTTCACCTGGCCGCAGACGCTGACGAGACCGGGCGGCAAGCTCGGCGCGCTGGAGGATCTGGCCGCCCCGACCGGGCCGGCGCTCTCCTTCCTCAGAAGACTCGACGCGGTCGCGGCCGACCTCGTCGCGAGAGTCAACACGGTCCACTCGGGACCGGGCGGCGTCAACTTCTTCGATCCCGCCGGCATCACGTCCGGAAGAATCACCGTCATCGCGACCGAGGCGACGGTCGTCAGAGGCAGCACCGCCGACATCGGCAGAAACGACATCGCGCTCGCGCTGGCGCAGCTGCGCGCGGGCTCGGTCGACAGAACGTACACCGCGCTGATCGCCGAGGTCGGCGGTGTCGTCAAGTCGAACCTCAACACCGAGGCCAACCAGCAGTCGCTCGTCGACGCGATCGAGAACCGGCGCCAGAGCGTCCAGGGCGTCTCCGCCGACGAGGAGATGACGAACATGATCCGCTTCCAGCGCGGCTACCAGGCCTCCTCGCGAATGATGTCGACGCTCGACCAGATGCTCGACACCCTGATCAACCGGACCGGAACGGTAGGGCTCTAAGCCATGACCTTGCGCATCACCCCGCAGATGACGGCCCGGAACACGATCCGGGACCTCAACGGCGACCTCAACACGCTCTCGAAGCTGCAGAGCAAGATGTCCTCCGGCAAGGAGATCACGCGCCCGTCCGACAATCCGTACGGCGCGAGCCGCGCGCTCGAGCTGCGCGGCGAGCTCGGCGGCCTCCAGCAGTACCAGCGCAACGTCGACGACGGCACCGCCTGGCTGAACGTCACCGACGCGGCGCTCGGCAAGATCGGCGACGCCGTCCAGCGCGTGCGCGAGCTGCTGGTGCAGGCCTCGACCGACTCCGCCGGCCCGAGAGCGCGCGAGGCCGCCGCGGCCGAGATCGACCAGCTGATCGAGACGATCAAGCAGGAGGCCAACGTCCAGTACGCCGGCCGCTACGTCTTCTCCGGCACCGCGACCGACAGAACGCCGTACCAGCTGCTCGGCCCCGACACCTTCGGCAGCAACACCGAGAGAATCAACCGCGAGATCGGCCCCAGAGTCGAGCTCGACGTCAACGCCAACGTCTCCGGCCTGCTCGGCAACGGCCAGGGCGCCGCCGACAACGCGCTGCTGCACACGCTGCGCGACATAGCCGACGACCTCCGCAGCGGCGATGGCGACAGACTGCGCGGGACCGACATCGTGCGGCTCGACAGAAACTTCGACGCGCTCAACCAGCTGCGCGCCGACGTCGGCGCGCGCACGAACCGGCTGATCATCGCCGACAGCCGCCTCGGCGCGCTGGAGGAGAACTCGATGGCGCTGCTGTCGAGCGTCGAGGACGCCGACACGGTCGAGACGCTGATCCAGTACACGACGCAGCAGGCTGCCTACAACATGGCGCTCAAGGCCGGCTCGAACGTGGTGCAGAACTCCCTGATGGACTTCCTGCGATAGCGAGAAGGAGAGAGCCCCCTTGTCACTCACGATCGACAGCACGCGCTTCGGGCAGATCGAGGTCGACCCCGAGAGCGTCGTCGAGTTTCCGCACGGGATGATCGGCTTCGAGAGCCGCCGCTTCGCGCTCGTCGCGCGCGAGCCCGACGCCGACTTCCTCTGGCTGCACTCGCTGGAGGACCCTGCGCTGGCGCTGCCGGTGACCGATCCGCGGCGCTTCTTCGGCGCCTACGAGGTCGAGCTCGCCGACGAGGAGCGCGAGCGGCTCGGGCTGCCGCAGCTCACCGCGACCGACATCTATGTCACCGTTCGGGCAAGCGACCAGCTCGAGGGCTTCACGGCGAACCTGCGCGCACCGATCGTCATCTCCGCGGGCCAGGGCCACCAGGTGATCAACCAGGCGGCCGAGGCCCCGCTGCGAGCGCCGCTCTTCGGCGAGCTCGCGGAAGCGGCGACGAACGCCGCCGGACGCGCCGCGTAGAAGCACTCGCTGCGGGTCGAAACCCGCTTCCAAGGAGGAACGTCGTGCTGATCATCACTCGGAGGCCGGGCGAGAAGATCGTCCTCGGCGACGACATCACGGTCACGGTGATGGAGGTCAGCGGCCAGACGGTCCGCCTCGGCATCGATGCGCCGAAGTCGCTCCCGATCTACCGCGAGGAGATCTGGGCCGCGGTCAAGCAGGAGAACGAAGCCGCCGCCAGGGCCGGCGACATGCCGGCGCTGCCGAAGACGGCTGCCAGAGACGCGCCCTCGAGATCCTGAGGGCGTCGCCCGCGAATGCGCTCCGGCGCGCCCAACTCGGGCGCCGGCCGGCCGATCACGGGTCCAATCCCGACATCAGCACCAACCTCTGCCTCCCGGCGCCGTAATGTGGGATCGATCGCCCACGACCAAGGACACGCGGGATCGGTGTGGTAGGACGCATGGATGACGGGTTCGGGCGCAAAATGACTGTGATCGCATGAGCACGCTGCTCGGAACTCTGCTGAACGACCGCTACCGGCTCGAGGCCCGCATCGGGACCGGCGGCATGTCGACCGTCTACCGCGCGCTCGACGAGACGCTGGAGCGTCAGGTCGCGATCAAGCTGATGAACCGCGAGATCGCGTCGGACTCCGACCAGCTCGAGCGCTTCCGTCGCGAGGCGCGCGCCGTAGCGCAGCTCTCGCATCCCCACATCGTCGGCGTGATCGACGCCGGCGAGGACCACGGCCGCCCGTACATCGTCTTCGAGTACGTCGAGGGCGAGACGCTGAAGGAGCGGATCCGCCGCCTCGGCGAGCTGCCGATCGGCGAGGCGGTCGCCTACGCGATCGAGATCGCGCGCGCGCTCGGCGCCGCCCACGCGCGCCACATCGTCCACCGCGACGTGAAGCCGCAGAACGTCCTGATCGACGAGGAGGGCAGCGCGAAGGTCACCGACTTCGGGATCGCGCGCACGCTCGACGAGGACGGCCTGACGCAGGACGGCCGCGTGCTCGGCACGACCGACTACGTCTCGCCCGAGCAGGCGCTCGGCCACGACGTCTCGGGCCAGTCCGACCTCTACTCGCTCGGCGTCGTGCTGTACGAGATGCTGACCGGCCAGGTCCCCTTCAGAGGCGAGAACCAGGTCGCGGTCGCGATGAAGCACGTGCGCGAGGAGATCCCCGACGTGCGCGACCTGCGGCCCGAGGCGTCGGCGTCGCTGGCCGCCGTGATCGACCGCGCGACGGCGAAGGAGCTGCGCGAGCGCTACCGCAGCGACGAGGAGCTGATCGCCGACCTCGAGGACGTGCTGGCGCTGGAGACGGCGCGCGCCGGCAGCGCGACGGGAGAGGCGACGACGGTGATCCGCACGCTGCCGCGGCGCGCCCGCAAGCGGATCCCGCTGCGGATCCGCAGACCGGCGTGGATCGCGCTGCTGGCGCTCGCCGCGGTCGTCGCCGCGCTGGTCGTCGTGATCGTCGTGCTGAACGGCACCGAGGCCGGCACCGGCACCGGCGGCGAGCAGCCCGGCAGACCGACCGTCGGGCAGACGGAGCCGCTGCGGGCGATCGGGCTGAGCCAGACGGCGGCGGCCGACTACGACCCGGCCGGAGACGGCGAGGAGCATCGCGAGGAGGTCACCGGCGCGGTCGACAAGAACCGCACGACCTTCTGGAGCACGGAGAGATACGAGGGCGGCAATCTCGCCAAGAGCGGCGTCGGCCTGACCGTCGACGTCTCGCCCGGCGCGGTGCTGCGGCAGATGGTCGTGCGCACGACCACGCCGGGCTTCGCGGCCGACGTCTACATCACGGCCGGCGACGTGCCCGAGAGCATCGACGACCCGGCCTGGAGAAGAGTCGGGTCGGCCGACAGCGTCGACGCGCGGCAGACGATCGACCTCGCCAGCGACGGCGAGGAGGCGCGCCACGTGCTGCTGTGGATCACGAGACTGCCGCCCGACAGCGAGCACGTCGAGATCAACGAGATCGCGCTGTGGCGCTGAGCTCGTCCGCCGCGCGGCTGCGCGGCGCGGCGCTGCGGCTGAGCCGCTAGACCGAGCCGCCGGTCGCGTTGCCGACCTGCGTCGCCGTGCGGCGCAGCGTGTCGTCGATCGTCGTGATGACCTTCTGGCCCGCCTCGTAGTGGCGGAAGGAGGCGATCATGTCGACCATCACGCGGGCGGGGTCGATCCCCGAGCCCTCGAGCGCGCCGGTCTGGACCTGGCCCTCGGCCTGCCCGGCGGCGGCGCCCTGGAAGTAGTTGTCGCCCTGCTTGACGGCGTCGTTCAGTCTGAAGACGCCGACCGCGCGCGCGTCGACGGTGCCGTTGGCCTGCACCTGGATCGTGCCGCCGCCTCTCCCGACGACGGCGTTGCCGAGCTGGTCGACGAGCGTGCCCTGCGGCGACGCCGTGAACTGGCCGTTGCGGGTGTATCTGAGGCCCTGCGGCGTCTGCACGCCGAAGAAGCCCTCGCCCGCGATCGCGAGGTCGAGCGGCTCCTCGGTCACGCGCGTCGCCTGCGGCGACAGGTCGGTGACCATCGAGTCGGCGTAGGAGCCCATGCCGAGCGGGCCGATCGTCGCGCCCGTCTGGCTGTTCGACAGCAGCAGGTCGCCGAAGCTCGCCTGCGTGACGCGGTCTGCCTTGTAGCCGGGCGTCGAGGCGTTCGCGAGGTCGATCGCGATCGCGTCCTGGCGCATCTGCTCGGAGATCATGCCGGACGCGGCGATGTAGAGGCCACGTTCCATAGTCGTCCCTGGTGTTCGGTCGTCCGGCGTCGATCTTGAGTCCCGGCTGGACATGGCTGGACGGTCGCGGTCGCCGCCGCCGCGCTGGCTACATTTGGCCGCGATGCAGATCCAGGTCAACGCCCAGCTGCTGCGCGCCGCCGCGCCGGACCTGGCGCTGATGCCGGGGCGCTCGCTCGCCGCGCGCGTGCTCGAGCGCGGCTACGCCAACGTCGGGATGATCAACCTCGCCGGCGCGATCGTGACGGCGGAGCTGCCCGAGCACGTGCAGGTCGGCGACCGTCTGCGGCTGATCGTCCAGGAGGCGACGAACGAGCGCTTGCTCTTGCAGATCGCGCCGCCGCGCGAGTCGCAGTCGCTGGCGCCGTCGCTGCAGCCGCCGGCGCCGGCCGAGGCGCAGCTGCCCGGCGGGCGGCGACTCGCCGTGCTGGAGCGCGAGCGCGGCGGGAGCGGCGACGACGGCGCGCGCGAGGAGGAGGCGGTGACGCTGCGCGTCGAGCTGCCGGCGCTGGGCGCGGTCGAGCTGCGGATCGCGGTCGACGCGGCGAGCGCGCGGGTGCGCGTGACGCTGCCGGCGGAGGCGGTCGAGCAGGGCACGCAGCGGTCCCAGGAGCTGCGTGCCGCGCTCGAGTCGCGGATCGGACGTCCGGCCGAGGTCACGGTCGTGCCGCGACGCCAGCCGTTGGACATCTATGCCTGAACGGTCGTCGCCCGAGGACGCGATCACGGCGGCGCTGACCCAGTTGACGCTCGGCGACCTCCCCGAACCGCTGTGGCACGCGGTCGCCGAGACGCTCGACTGGATCGGCCGGCTCGACGACGAAGCGGCGAGCCGGGGCGGGGTCGCGAGGTCTACGCGACCTCGCTGAACAGCACTGAGTCGGCGGACAGCTCTTCTCTGAGCATCCGCTTCAGCTGGCCGTGGATCTGACAGACACGGCTCTCGGAGACGCCGAGGATGCCGCCGATCTCGCGCAGCGTGAGGTTCTTGACGTACAGCAGCACGGCGACCTCGCGCTCGCGGCGCGGAAGCCGCTCGAAGGCGGCGCGGAAGCGCATCTTCGCCTGGTCGCGCGCGGTGTGGTGCTCGGGATCGGCGAAGCGGTCGTCGCTGACGAGCGTGTCTATCCGCTCGATCGCGGTCTCGTCGTCGCTGAGCACGAGCGTGTTGAGCGAGGTGACGTCGGAGGCGACGATCTCGTCCTCGCGGGCGCGCAGCTCGGCGACCGTGGTGTTCAGCGTGCTGGCCAGCTCCTCGCGTGAGGGCCGCCGACCGTGGACGCCGATGAAGTGCTCGCGCGCCTGGTTGATGTCGCGCTCCCAGCGGCGCAGCGAACGCGGCGCCCAGTCCTGCCGGCGCAGCTCGTCGAGCACGGCGCCGTGGATGCGGGTCCAGGCGAACTGCTCGAGCGTCGCACCCTTCTCCGGGTCGTAGCGCTCGATCGAGTGGATCAGCGCCTCGAGGCCGCAGGAGATGAAGTCCTCGACCTCGCAACGGGCCGGGATCTCGCGGACCTTCTTGTAGACGATGTACTTCACCATCGGGGCGAACGTCAGGACCAGACGATCGCGAACGGCGCGGTCGCCGCTCTCCTTGTACTGCCGCCACAGCGTCAGCGCATCTTCTGCGGAGATGCGCTGGTGACGCCTCGTGTCGAGCTTCATGCTCCGGTGCCTTCCTGGGGGTTCGAGGGACTGCATGCGGTTGGGGGTGCGCGGCAGGTATCGGACATCGAGAACGCGGGCTGGATAGCCCGATTGAGGTACCAAACCCCCAACATCCGTCCAGACGGACGTGTGAGTCGACATAAGGCCGTTTGCGACGCGCCGGCCGAGCTCCGCGCAAAACCCCAGGGTTTGCTGGCACTTCTCTTGAGCAATCGGACGATCGCCCTCAGGTCGTGCGACTGCGTGCCGATGACGGGATTGTCCGCCACCCCGTTTCGAGACACCGCGGAGGTAGCTCGCATGGCATCGCGCCGCACCAACGGCTCCATCTCACCGCTCAAGGCCAACGCCCTGCGTCTGATCGCGCGCGGCGAGGTCGGCGGCTACCGTGCGCTGTTCGCACGCGCCGGCGCGATCGCCGACCGCAACGCCTGTTACGTCGCGCGCTGTGAGCTGGTGCAGGCGGCGCTCGAAGGGTTCGAGACGGCGCCCGCGGAGACGCGCGCGGAGGTCTTCGCCGCCGCCGCGCGCGAGACGATCGCCGTGCTGGAGCAGGAGCCGCGCGAGCCGGTGCTGCTCAACCAGGCCGGGGTGCTGCTCTCCTATCTGTCGAGCTTCGGTCCCGCGCAGGCGCTGTTCGAGGCCGCCCAGCGGCTCGACCCGCAGCTGCCGAACGTCGAGCGCAACATCGCCGAGGTCGTGCGCCGCCGCCGCGTTCCGGCTGACGCCCCGGCGGCCGCTCTGCTCGGCGAGCTCGCGCCGCGCGCGCTGGCCGTCGCCGAGCGGGCGCAGCCGGCCGTCGGCAAGACCGTCTCACTTTGCATGATCGTCAAGGACGAGGAGGAGATGCTGCCGCGCTGCCTCGCGGCGGCCGCGCCCGCGGTCGACGAGATCGTCGTCGTCGACACCGGCTCCAGCGATCGCACGATCGAGATCGCCGAGTCGTTCGGCGCGCGCGTGATCGAGCGGCCGTGGACCGGCTCGTTCTCGGAGGCGCGCAACGTCGCGCTCGATGCCGGCACGAGCGACTGGCTGCTCGTGCTCGACGCCGACGAGGTGCTCGTCGGCGAGGACGTCACGCAGCTGCGTGCGCTGCTCGGACAGACATGGCGCGAGGCCTTCTACATCTCCGAGATCAACCACACGGGCGAGCTCGACGACGGCACCGCGACGACGCACAACACGCTGCGGCTCTTCCAGGCGCGGCCGGAGCATCGCTACGAGGGCCGCCTGCACGAGCAGATCCTGGACGCGCTGCCGCTGCGGATCCCCGAGCGCTTCGCGACCGTGCCGGTGCGGATCGAGCACTTCGGCTATCTCGGCGCGGTGCGCGACGCGAAGGAGAAGTCGCGCCGCAACCTCGAGCTGCTGCAACGTCAGCACGAGGAGGGCGACGACTCGGCCTTCATGCACTTCAACCTCGGCTCGGAGTACGGCGCGACGGGCGAGTCCGACAAGGCGCTGGCCGAGTTCGAGCGGGCGGCGGAGCTGCTCGCCGCCGAGCCCGAGCAGCCGAAGGCGGGCTATCTGCCGGCGTTCACCAGCCGCCACGTGCGCGCGCTGCGGATCTGCGGCCGTCACGAGGACGCGATCGCGCAGGCCGACGCGGCGCTGGAGCGGTTCCCCGGCTTCACCGACGTCGTCTACGAGCAGGCCGCCGCGGCCCTCGCGCTCGGCCGCGTCGACGAGTCGATCGCTTACTACGAGCGCTGCATCGAGATGGGCGATGCGCCGTCGAGATACACCTCGACGGTCGGGATGGGGAGCTACCTGCCGACGATCGAGCTGGCCGAGCTGCTGCTGTCGCGCGGCGACGGCGAGCGTGCCGTCGGGCTGCTCGAAGCGTCGCTCGCCGACCATCCTGGCTTCTTCGGCCTGGTGCTCCCGTTCGCGACCGCGCTGCTGCAGACCGGCGCGGAGCCGGACGCGGTCGTCGCGCGGGTCGAGCGGCATGTCGCCAGGCTGACGCCGACGATGCGCTTCATGCTCGGCACGGCGCTCTACGAGCGCGGCGAGACGGCCGCCGCCGCCGAGCAGTATCGGCTGCTGCTCGCGCAGCAGCCGAGCAGCGGCCACGGCCGCGTCGCGCTCGCCGAGGCGCTGCTCTCGCAGCGCGCCTGGGGCGAGGCGGCCGAGGTCGCCGCCGCGCTCGCCGACGGCGAGCCGCATGCCGCCGCCGCCCGCCGCAGCGAACTGTTCGCCCGCATCGCCGGCGGAGAGCTCGACGCGGCGGCGGCGGCGCTCGCGCGCGCCGCCGCCGCACGCGACGAGCAGGGGGCCGCGGACGGCACCCTGCTGAGCGCGGCCGACGGCGAGCTGTTCGCCGCCTGGCTGCGCGCCGCCCGCGGCGAGCGCGACGACTCCGTCCTGCCGCTGGAGGCCGTCTCGCTGCTGATCGTCTCGCTCGAGGCGCTGCTGCGCGTCGAGGAGGTCGACCTGTTCGCGGCGCTCGTGCCGCTGGTCGACCGCTGCCCGATCGCGCCGCGTGAGCAGCGCGAGCTGCGCGCGAAGATCTACCTCAGCCGCGGCTTCCTCGCCTCGGCCGCCGAGGAGTGGATCGCGGTCGCCTCCGAGAGCCCCGACGTGCGCGCGCTCGTCGGGCTGGCGCAGGTCGCGCTGGGGCAG
>DATIOB010000646.1:0-16528 GCA_035473605.1 Conexibacter sp. | reverse complement strand
GCGCGAACGAGACGGTGCCGTACAGACGGCGTGGATGACCGAGGCGGCGAGATGGCCGCAGCCCGACCCACAATGGATCGAGGACCGATTCTGGGTCTGGGTCCATTACGCCGCGACCAAGATCGCTCGCGGCGAGCTCTTCGAGTGCCTCGACCTGCTGGCGATGCTCCGATCCGCCGTCCTCGGTCCGCTGCTCGCTCGCAACGCCGACGAACCGCGGCCGCAAGGCGTACGCCGCATCGAGCAGATCGCGCCGGCGGCGGTGGACGCGCTCGCCGCGACCATCGGCGACCACTCCCCGTCAGGTTGCACCGCGGCGCTCGCAGCCGCGGTGGGGATCTATCTGACGGAGCGCGAACCCGACCCACCGCCGCACCCGCGCACCGCTGCTGAGCGCGAGGCTCTCGCCTTCCTCCGAGCGGTCACGGCACAAGTGGCGACGAGCCACGAACGCTCAGGCACGTAGGCCCTGCCGCGTCGGCACTCAGCATCTTCCTCGCTGCACGGGTGACGAGCTTGTACGAACCGATCCGGCGGCAACCTTCAGTGGCCGACGTCGCCGATCGTCTGGCGGCTGCCGGCGATGCGGTTGACGACGATCGGGGTTCCGTCGGGGATCGCGCCGGCGAGCAGTTGCGGAAGCTGTCTGTCCTGGTCGCCGTCGGTCATGCCTTCGACGACGAGCACGAGGTCGTCGCCGTCGTAGCGGACGAGCTGAAGCCGCTCGCCGTGCTCGCGCGCCCATCTGGACGCGATCGTCTGCGCGGCGTCGCGGCGGTTGTCGAGCTGGACGGTGCGGTAGGTCGCGACGGCGAGCGCGGCGACGATGACGACGCCGGCGACCGCGGCGACCGCGTAGACGGGGCGGCCGTGGAAGGCCGGCTCGGGCCGCGCGCCGTGGGCGACCGCATCGCCGAGAACACAACGGTGCCGGCGACGACGATCGCGACGCCGGGAAGGATGTCGCCGATGTCGCGCCGCCCGACCCCGATCCAGGGCGTCGCGGTTGCGATCGCCTACGGCGAGATCGGCCCGCTCCTGCGGCCGACGCTCTGCCGTCGTTGGCCACGGTGATCCGCCACGTGTCGATCGGCGTCGCGCCGGGCGTCGTCGAGACGAGCCGCTTCTGCACCGTCAGGTCAGGCGTGTCGCCGCCGGGGACCGGATCGGGGCCGGGCGGGTCGTCAGGGTCAGGCTCGGGATCCGGGTCCGGGCCGGGGCTCGGCGGTCTCGGCGACGGCGTGCGGACGTTGACGAAGCGGCAGTCGACGCTCCGGTCGGCGCGCGTGAGCCGCACGACGACGCGGCCCTGCTCGAACGGCGTCAGGCGGCCGTCGCAGAAGACCGCGCCACGCGAGCAGGTCTTCCGCGCCTGGACCGACCCCGACGGCAGCGAGATGACGATCGGCTACGTGATCGCCGAGCTGGTCGAGCCCGAGCTGCTCGTCCTGCGCTCGGACCCGATGCCGCAGATGGCGCGCTGCTGCTGCGCCGCGTCAGCCGCGCCTCCGCGACCGGTTGAGCCATGACCGCGCGAGCAGCGCCAGTGTGACGATCCAGACGAATGCGAGCACGGCGATCAGCGCGCGGTCGTAGTCGCCGGGCAGGAGCGAGGGGTTGTTCGCCAGCCGCGTGTCGTCGGGGTAGACGAGCGGGAGCGCGATCACGATCACGAGCGCGGAGACGATCAGCGCGGCCGTCAGCGTCGGCCGCGCCCAGCGCGGGAGCAGCCGCACAAGCAGCAGCGACAGCAGCCCGGTCGCCGGCGCGACGATGCCGTCGTGGACGAGCAGGCCGCCGCCGAAGAGCGTCGCCCAGCTGCGCAGGGCCTCGCCGTCGAGGTTGCGCAGCAGTCCCGCGACGCCGAAGGCGACGAGTGCCAGCCCGACCACTGCCGCGATCCAGAAGACGGGTCCTGACGGTTCGCTCTCGCGTCTCACACGACCTCCAGCCGCGCGACCCACTTCGTCTGCTGCACGCCCGGGCGGTTCGGTGCGATCAGGCGGCAGGGATAGCCGTGGTCGAGGTGCAGCGGCTCGCCGCGCAGCGTCAGCGCCAGCAGCGAATCGCGCTCGCGCACGTGCGGCTCGTTCAGCCGCGAGCGGCTGTACGAGCCGCTCTCCTGCAGCGAGTGGACGACGACCTCGCAGCGCTCCGGATCGCCGCCCGCGAGCGCGACGAGATCGCGGATCGGGACCCCGCCCCAGACGGCGGCGCTGCTCCAGCCCTCGACGCACGCGATCGACAGCTCGGCGCTGTGCTGCGGCAGGGCGAGCAGCTCGTCGCGGCTGAGCCGCAGCGGTCTCGCCACGTCGCCGTCGACGACGAGCCGATAGCCGGGATCCTGCGCCGCCTCGACGACGCCGGCGCCGCTGGCCGCCTTGTTGACCGGGACGCCCTGCGGGCCGACGTCGGGTCTGCGCGGCGCCAGCAGCGCGAGCTGCCTGAGCGGGCGGACGGTCTGCCCGACGGTGGTCAGCGTGATCACGCCCGCGGCGGCGAAGGCGGTCGTGAGGAAGCCGCGGCGCGAGAGACCGCTGCCGGCCGGCTCGGGCGCGGCGCGCGCGGCGCGGCCGAGCGCGCGGCGAGTGACCGGCAGCTTCGCGCCGACGTGGACGATCAGCGCGCCGATCACGATCCACGCCGTCCAGTAGTGAGCGACCGGGAAGTCGAAGCTCCACGGCCGCCAGTGGGCGCCGTTGGCGAGGCCGCTGCCGAGCTGGAAGAGCGAGCCGGCGACGAGCGGGACGAGGCTGATCCGCTCCAGCGCGTGCGCGGCGCCGCGGATCGGCGGCCAGGTGAACAGGCGCGGGTAGACGGTCCACAGCTTCGCCAGCAGCAGCGGGACCGCAAGCGTCCCGGTCGCGACGTGCGCGCCCTGCGTGACGCGGTAGAGCCAGCCGGGGCTGGCCGGCATCGAGAGGAAGCCGACGTCGAGCGGATGCTGCGCGAACTGCGTGATCAGACCGGTCGCGAAGCAGACCAGGAAGCAGGCGCCGAGCGCGATCCCGAGCAGCGCGGCGGTGCGCTCGTCGTGCAGCCGGCTGGAAAAGGCGTCAGCGCGGAACGGGCCGACGCGCGCGAACGCCAGCTCCCGCTCGACCAGGTCCGCGAGCGGACGGCGTCTGCCGTCGGCGTCGCGCAGCCGCTCGCCTAAGGCTGGGCGAGGGCGGCGAACCATCGCCCCGACCGCTCCCACGCGTCCGTCACCGTCAGCCCGGCGTCGGCGGCGGTCGCAGCGACGCCGTCGACTCCGACCCACGCCCACGGGAACCAGGCGCTGCGCTCGCCGCCGTGCTCGAGGCGCAGCTCCTCCGCGCCGCTCGCGACGCCGGGCGGCTCCAGCTCGACGAGGATCGCGCCGCCCGGCTCGACGAGCATCCGCAGCCGTCGCAGCAGCCTGACCGGGCAGCCGCCGATGCCGACGTTGCCGTCGAGCAGCAGCGCGCTGCCCCACCTGCCGGCGCCGGGGACGCGCTCGAAGACCGACGCCTCGATCGCGGCGGCGCCGCGGCTGCGGGCGTGCGCGACGGCGACCTGCGAGACGTCGATCCCCAGCGCCATCACGCCGCGATGCGCCAGCGCCAGCACGTGCCGACCCGGCCCGCAGCCGATGTCGAGCACCGGGGCGCGGGCGCGGTCGAGCAGGTCGGCGTCGGCGTCGGTCAGCGGACCGAGCCAGCGGTCGAGCGGCAGCCGGACGCGCGTCCCGTCGCGCCTGCGCGCCCACAGCTCGGCGGCGTCGCCGCGCAGCCCCGCCCCGTAGAGGTCGAGTGCGGGTGTGATCGCGCTCATGCGGCGGCTCCCGCAGCGGGTTCGAGCGCCAGCCCCCGCAGCATCGCGGCGAAGCGGCCGCCGGGCGCGGCGACGGCGGCGGCGCGCGCGTCGTCGATGCGGTCGACATCACGCAGCGGCGGCAGCTCGTCGACCGCCAGGCCGCAGGCCGCGAGCCGGCGGCGCTGGACCGCGCAGGTCTCGTCGCTGCTCATCGGCACGCCGGCGAAGACGCGCGCGTCGGGCGCGGCGAGCCCGATCGCCCAGTAGCCGCCGTCGGGCGCGGGGCCGAGCACAGCCCTGCGCGGATGCAGCAGCGCGAGGCCGTGCTCCAGCAGCGCCGGTGTCACCTGCGGCGTGTCCATGCCGATCAGCAGCGTCGGCCCGCCGGCGTCGGCGAACGCGCTCGCGAGCCGCTCCGCGAGGCCGTCACCGCGCTGCCGCAGCAGCTCGAACCCGGACGGCGCGCGAAACGCACCGGAGGGATCGTCCAGCACCAGCAGCCGGCGGTCGACGCGTGCGCTCGCGACCGCCGCGAGCGTGTCCTGAAGCGACGCGGCAGCGAGCCGAGCGGCCTGCGCGGGGGTGCACGGTGGGCACAGGCGCGTCTTGCTGCGACCGGCGACCGGCGCCTTCGCGATCACGGCGAGCGCGCTCATGCGAGCACTGCGGCCATGTCGCGGACGGTGCGCAGCGTGCCGCGCACGGTTCCGGTCACCTTCGAGCGACCGCCGGCCCGCGGGTGGTATGTGACCTCGACCTCGCCGATCCGCCAGCCGTCGCCGGCGGCGCGCACGACCAGCTCCAGCGGCCAGCCGAAGCGGCGGTCGCGCAGGTCGAGCCCGAGCAGCGCGGCCCGTCGCGCGGCGCGCATCGGGCCGATGTCGCGCAGCCCGACGCCGCTGCGCCGGCGCACCTCCGCGGCGAGCAGACGGTTCGCCAGACGTGCGTGCAGCGGCCAGGCGTCGCGCGTGGTCGGCGTGCGCGCGCCGAGCATCAGGTCGCGCTCACCGTCACGGATCGGGTCGACGACCGCCGGCAGCTCGCCCGGGTCGAACGAGCCGTCGCAGTCCATGAAGCAGACGACCTCCGCGCGAGCGGCCAGCAGGCCGGCGTGACAGGCGGCGCCGAAGCCGGGCCGCGGCTCGTGCACCACGCGCGCGCCGAGGCTGGCGGCGAGCCGACCGGAACCGTCGCTGGAGCCGTTGTCGACGACGAGCGGCGTATAGCCGGCGGGCACCCGCGAGAGCACCCACGGGATCGCCTCGGCTTCGTCGAGAACCGGCAGAACGAGATCGACCATGTGGGCAACCTACGACCGCCGCGCGCCGTGTCAATTACGAAACGAGAACACCGCCCCAACTCCTTACGAGTCGATGAACACGGGCATCGGACAGGCCCGCCAGGGCCTTCGCGGCACTAGCGTGAAAGCGTGGATGCCGTCACCGAGCCGAGCCGGCAGGACCCGCGCCGCACCGGCGCCGTAGCGACCGGCGACGAGGCTGCCCGCCCCGCGCCGTCGCGACCCGCGCCGCCTCGACCCGCGCCGCTTGCGCCGACGGCGGTCGCGCTCGCCGTCTGGGTCGTGCTGATCGCGACCGCCCGGCTCGTCGGCGAGCGGCTGTACGAGGCTGACCCGCTCGTGCGGATCGGCAACCCGCCGCTCGTCGGAGCGGCCGATCTGCGCCTCAGCGCCTGGGCACTGCCGGCGCTCGCCTTCGCGCTCGCCGCGGTCGCGTTCGCTCCGGCGCTCGCGCAGCGGCTGTCACCGCGCCGCCTGCTCGCCGCCGTCTACGCCGCGGCGCTGGCGTGGCCGCCGTTGCTGGCGCTGAGCGACGGCCCGCGCGCGCTCGCCGAGCCGCTGCAGAGCCGTTACGAGTACCTCCACGACGTCGGTCGCGTCGGCTCGCCAGGGCGCTTCCTCAGCGACTTCACGGAGCTCCTGCCGACCTACGCGACGCACGTCAAGGGCCATCCGCCGGGGATGGTGCTGCTGCTCGCGGGCCTCGACACCGTCGGTTTCGGCGGCGCGACCGCGGCGACGGTGCTGGTCCTGCTCGTCGCGGCGCTCGCGGCGCCGGCGGCGCTGATCGCGCTGCGCGCGGTGGCCGGCACGACGGCGATGCGCGCGGCGGCGCCGTTCGTGCCGCTGGCGCCCGCCGCGGTCTGGGTCGCGACTTCCGCCGACGGGCTCTTCATGGGGATCGGCGCCTGCGCCGTCGCCTGCGTCGTGCTCGCCGCCTGCCATGGCCGGGCGCGCGGTGGCCGCCGCGCCGACGCCCTCGCGCTGGTCGGCGGACTGCTGTTCGGGACGGCGCTGCTGCTGACCTACGGAGCGGTCCTGCTCGGGGTCATCCCCGCCGCGGTTGCGCTGCATCGGCGGCGGATCCGGCCGTTGCTGCTCGCCGCCATCGGCGCCGGCACCGTCGTGCTCGGATTCGCGCTCGCCGGCTTCTGGTGGCTCGACGGCCTGAACGCGACGCGCGAGCTGTACGCGGCCGGCGTCGCGAGCCGGCGTCCGTACCTCGCCTTCGCGCTGATCGACCTCGGCGCGCTGGCGCTGGCGACCGGTCCGGCGGTCGCCGTCGGCCTCGCGCGGCTGCGCAATCCCGGCCGGCCGCTGCCGCCGCGGGCGCTGCTGCCGGCCGGCGCGCTGCTCGCCGTCACGCTCGCGACCGTCAGTGGGATGTCGCGCGGCGAGGTCGAGCGGATCTGGTTGCCGTTCATGCCGTGGCTGCTGCTCGCGACCTGCGCGCTCCCGCGCCCGCGGCGTTGGCTCGCCGCCCAGCTCGCGCTCGCGCTCACGCTGCAGCTCGGAGCCCGCTCGCCATGGTGAGCACGGCGGACGGCGCCAACGTGACGCGATGAGCCGCGTGCTCGTCACCGGCGGCGGCGGCTTCGTCGGCTCCCACATCGCCGAGCAGCTGCTCGCCGACGGGCACGCGGTGGTCGTGCTCGACCGCGCCGGTCGCGGCCATGCGCCCGACGGTGCGGAGCTGATCGAGGGGGACGTCCGCGACGCCGACACCGTCCGCCGCGCACTCGCCGGCGCCGACGCCGTCAGCCACCAGGCGGCGAAGGTCGGCCTCGGCGTCGACCTGCTCGACATCGACGACTACGTCTCCGTCAACGACCTCGGCACCGCCGTGCTGCTGCGCGAGCTGGCGCGGGCGCGCTTCGGCGGGCGGCTCGTGCTCGCCTCCAGCATGGTCGTCTACGGCGAGGGCCGCTACGACTGCCCGCGACACGGCCCGACCCCGGCCCCGCCGCGCGCGGCGGCCGACCTCGCCGCCGGCCGCTTCGAGCCGCGCTGCCCGGCCTGCGGGGAGGCGCTGGCGCCGTCCGTCGTGCCGGAGTCGGCCGCGACCGACCCGCGCAACGTCTACGCCGCGACGAAGCTCCACCAGGAGCACCTCGCGACCGCCTTCGGACGCGAGACGGGGGTGCCGGTGACCGCGCTGCGCTACCACAACGTCTACGGCCCGCGGATGCCGCGCGACACGCCGTACGCCGGCGTCGCGGCGCTGTTCGCCGATGCGCTCGCGGCGGGGCGCGCGCCACGCGTCTTCGAGGACGGCGGCCAGCTGCGCGACTTCGTCCACGTCCGCGACGTCGCGCGCGCGAACGTGCTCGCGCTGACCTGCGACCAGCCGGCCGCGGGCGCCTTCAACGTCGCCAGCGGGACGCCGCGCACGATCGCCGACCTCGCGACCGCCCTGCACGCCGCGTTCCCGCGCGCGCCGCGACCGCGGGTGACCGGCGAGTTCCGCCTCGGCGACGTGCGTCACGTCTTCGCCTCGCCGGCACGGGCCGCCGAGCTGCTCGGCTTCCGCGCGTGGGAGCCGTTCGCCGCCGGAATCGCCGAGTTCGCCGACGCGCTGCATGCGGGTGGGACACTTCGCTGATGGCCGCCGACCCCGCAGCGCGCGCCTCGGTCCTCGTCGTCGACGACGAGCCGACGATCGCCGAGATCGTCGCCCGCTACCTCGACCGCGCCGGCTACGACACGCGCGTCGCCGGCGACGGTCCCACCGCGCTGAGCGCGGTCGCCGACCGCAGCCCCGACCTGATCGTGCTCGACCTGATGCTGCCCGGCATCGACGGGCTGGAGGTGATGCGCCGCGTCCGCGAGCAGGCACGCTCCCGCACCGCGATCATCCTGCTGACGGCCAAGGGCGACGAGTCCGACCGCATCACCGGGCTGCGGCTCGGCGCCGACGACTACGTCGTCAAGCCGTTCTCGCCTGCCGAGCTGGTCGCTCGCGTCGACGCCGTCCTGCGCCGCGTCGAGCACGCCGCCGACCCCGGCCCGCCGATCGTCTGCGACGGCCTCACGATCGACCCGGCGGCCCGCCGCGCGCTGCGCGACGGCACCGAGATCCCGCTGACCCAGCGCGAGTTCGACCTGCTGCTGTACCTCGCCCGCCATCCCGGCCAGACCTTCACGCGCGGCCAGCTGATGGACGCCGTCTGGCAGTTCGCCTTCTACACCGACACCTCGACAGTCACCGTCCACATCCGCCGGCTGCGCGCGAAGATCGAGCCCGATCCGACCGATCCGCGCCACGTCGAGACGGTCTGGGGCGTCGGCTACCGGTTCGCGCCATGACCGCGCGCATCGTCGCCGCCGCCGTCGCGCTCGGCCTGCTGCTGTCCGCGCTGGTCGGCGTCGTCTACGACTGGCACGGCGCGCTGACGACCGCCGAGATCCTCGTCCCCGTCGGGGCCGCGACCGCGCTGCTGGCCGGCATCCTCGTGCGCCGCCGCGCGCGTCTCGGCGGCCTGCGCCGTCAGCTCGCGCTCGGCGCCGTGCTCGCGCTCGCGCCACTGCTGCTGGGCACGGCGCTCTTCACCGCGGTCATGTTCCTCAACGCCCACGACGCCTTCCTGACCGCGCTGCTCGCGATCTACGCGACCGCGCTCGGCGGCGGCGTCAGCTGGCTGATCGCCCGCGGCGCGCTCGCCGACATCGTCGCGATCGAGCACGGGCTGGAGCGCGTCGGCGGCGGCGAGCGCCAGCTGACGATCGCGACCGGCGGCGGCGACGAGCTGGCCGCGCTCGGCGCCGGCGTCGAGGAGATGACGACGAAGCTGGCCGCTGAGGAGCGCGCCCGCCGCGATCTGATCCAGGCGATCTCGCACGACCTGCGCACCCCGCTGACCTCGCTGCGCCTGCTCGCCGAGGCGGTGGACGACGGCATCGTCGACAGCGCGACGCAACGCGACTACCTCGGCCGCATGACGACCCACGTGCGCGCGCTCGGCGGCCTCATCGACGACCTCTTCGAGCTGTCGCGCCTTGAGGCCGGCGACATCCACTGGACGCTCGAGCACGTCCCGCTCGACGCGCTGATCGCCGAAGCCGTCGAGGCGATGCAACCGCAGGCCGCGGTCCGCTCGATCGCCGTGCGCGCCGAGACGCCGCCCGCGACCGTGCCGGCCGAGGCCAACCCCGAGCAGATCCAGCGCGTGCTGTTCAACCTGATCCAGAACGCGATCCGCCACACCCCCGCCGACGGCTCGATCACCGTCCGCCTCGAGCCCGCCGGCGAGCGCGTCGAGATCGAGGTCGCCGACACCGGGCCCGGCATCGTGGCGAGCGAGCGCGAGCGCATCTTCGACGCCTTCTACCGGGGCGGCGACGGAGCCGCTCGCAGCGACGGCGGCGCCGGCCTCGGCCTCGCGATCTGCCGCGCGATCGTCGAGGCCCACGGCGGCGCGATCTGGCTCGCCGACGGCCCGACCGACGGCGAAGGCGAGGCCCGCGGCGCACGCGTGCGCTTCAGCCTGCGCTGCGCGGCGGCGTCGGCTGCGAGCGCGGCGGAGCAGCACCCCGGCGCGCGGGCACCGCTCAGTCCCAGCTGAAGCGCGTGCCGACCGGACCGAGGCCGGCCGGCTCGATCCGCGGCAGCGCGGCTCTCAGCACCGTCGCGAGGATCCCGCCGCTGGCGTCGAGCAGCCGCGCCAGCTCGGCGACCGGCGTCGGATCGTCAGGCTTGATCCCGTTCGCGTAGTCGGTCACGAACCCGAGCAGCGCGTACGGCACGCCCGCCTCCCCGGCCAGCACCGTCTCCGGCCCCGCCGTCTGCGAGACCGCCGCGACACCGGCCTGCACGAGCGTGCGCAGCTCCGCACGCGTGTTGAAGCGCGGGCCATCGACGTGGCCGTAGCAACCGCCGTCACGCACGTCGTGACCGGCATCGCGCGCACCCGCCAGCAACGCCGCGCGCAACGGCCGCGCGAACGGCAGATCGAAGATCCAATGGCCACGCCCGGCGCCGCCCGGCTCGTCGTGCAACGTGCAGATCGACCCGTCCGGCAGCCGGTTGGCGAGGAAGTGCAGGTCGTCGAAGACGACCAGCGAACCCGGCGCAAGCGCCGGATCGAGCGAGCCGCAGACGGTCACCGCGACGATCGCATCGACCGCCGCATCACGCAGCGCGACGATGTTCGCGCGGTGCTCGACCTGGTGCGAGACGAGCCGATGCCCGGGCAGATGGCGCGAAACGTGCACGACCTCGACGCCCGCGAAGCTGCCGTGCGTCACCTCCGCGCTGCCGAAACGCGTCGGAACCCGGTCCGGCACCCCGCCCTCCAGGCCCGGCAGCGCGTAGCTGCCCGAGCCCGTGATGATCCCCACCCGCATCGTCGCCCGATCCTACGCGGCACGCCGGACCATCCCGATGCCGACGCGCGACGGACGGGCCGGATCTACGGAGGATCTCGGCCGAAGAGGCAGCCGACGGCGGTGAACGCGTCGGTGAACGCCATCGTCAGCCTCGTGAGGTCGAGCGCCGCGCCGTCGTCGTACACGAGCAGGACAGCCCGGCCCGAGGCCGCTGGCGTCGTCAACGGTGCGTCCACGCAAGGCGCTGCGGCGACGCGCGACGCGGATCGCGGTCCAGGGAAGATCCCGGCGGCTGCCTCCGCCGCTGCCTGCTCGGAGATGCCGGGCACCGCCGTGGCAGCGGGCACCGCGGCGACGTTCAGCAGCGCGGCGGTCAGCGCCGCGCCGCATGCCAGCCGTGCTCGGCGCATCCGTGCTTATCTCGTCGGCGCGACCGGGTTGCCGTCGATCGTGAATCTGCCGCCGGGCGGCTGGCTGAAGACGTCTGCCCCGCTCGGCGCGGTGTTGCCGCTGATCGCGGTGCCGGTCACGGTCATGGTGCCGGTCGCCGAGTTCCACAGGCCGCCGCCCTCGGCCGCGGCACGGTTGCCGACGACGCTGCCGGCGGCGATCGCGACGGTGCCGGCGCCGGTCGTGTGCAGCCCGCCGCCGTTGCCCGGCGCGCCCGCGGCGACGTTGCCGACGAGCGCGACGCGCGTCAGTGCCACGGAACCGAGGTTCGTCTCGATGCCGCCGCCCGCGCGTCTGGCGCTGTTGCCGCGCAGCTCGGCGTCGGAGATCGTGAGGGCGCCTCTGACGTTGAGGATCGCGCCGCCGGAGCCGTTGGTGCCAGCGGCCTGGTTGTCGGCCAGCGTGCCGCCCGCGACGGTCGCTCTGCCGCCGTCGTTGTAGAGCGCGCCGCCGCCCTGGTCGGCCTCCGCGCCGCCTGCGACGTTGCCGACGAAGCTGGTGCGCGCGACGGTCAGCGTGCCGCTGTCGGAATTCCACAGGCCGCCGCCCTCGGCGCTGGCGCTGTTGCGGCTGACGTCGGAGTCGCTGATGGCGACGGTCGCGGCGCCGGTGACGTGGAGGCCGCCGCCGCTGCCGGGCGTCGCGGCCGCCGAGTTCTGCAGCACTCTCGTGCTCGCGAGCGTGACGCTGCCGAGGTTGGTCTCGATCGCGCCGCCGGCGCGTCTGGCGCTGTTGACGCGCAGCTCCGCGCCGGTCACGTCGAGGATGCCTCTGACGTTGAGGATCGCGCCGCCGGAGCCGTTGGCGCCGACCGCTCTGTTCTCTGCCAGCACGCCGCGGTCGACGTCGATGCGGCCGCCGTCGTTGTAGATCGCGCCGCCGCCCTGGTCGGGGTCGTTGCCGCCGGCGGTGTTGCCGTTGAGGGTCGTGTCGGTGACGATCATCCGGCCTCTGTCGGAGTTCCACAGCGCGCCGCCCTCGGCGCTGGCGATGTTGCCGGTCAGCGTGCTGCCGGCGACCTCGACCACGCCGTCGCCACCGAGGTGGACGGCGCCGCCGTTGCCCGGCGCGTTGCCGGTGGCGTTGCCGACGAGCGTCGCGCGGGTCAGCCCCGTCAGCCCGCCGACCGTCTCGACCGCACCGCCCGCGCGGTTGGCGGTGTTGGTGCGCAGCTCGGTCCCGAAGACGAGCAGTCTGCCGCCTCTGTTGAGCGCGGCGCCACCGGAGCCGTTGACGCCGGCCGCGCGGTTGGAGGAGATCTCGCCGCGATCGACGCGCACGCGGCCGCCGTCGCTGTAGAGGCCGCCGCCGCCCTGGCCGACGTCGACGCCGGCCGCTCTGTTGCGGGTGACGTCGGTGTCGGCCAGGCCGATCGCGCTCGTGCCGGCGATCCACACGCCGCCGCCGTCGACCGTCGCGCTGTTGCGGTCGATCAGCGAGGCGCGGATGTTGGCGGTCGCTCTTGCGCCGAGCTGCAGGCCGCCGCCGACGCCGGCGCTGTTGACGAGCAGGCGCGTTCTGCGCAGCAGCGTCGTGCCGCCGTCGGCGGCGATCGCGCCGCCGGCCGACGCGGCGTTGCGGTTGACCTGCGAGTCGACGAGCAGCACGCTGCCGCCGGCGTTGAAGATGCCGCCGCCCGAGGCGCCGGTCCCGGTGACGGCGCTCTTGAGCACCCGCACGGACTTGAGCACGAGCCGGCCGGAGACGAGAATCGCACCGCCGTTCTCACCCGCGCTCGGGGCGCCGTTGGCGATCCGCGTTCTGCCGATCGTCAGCCGCGCGCCCGGATGGACATGGAGGGCGCGATCGGATCTGGCGGCGTTGACGATCGCGTTGCGGCCGATGATCGTCACGTTTCTGCGCACGTCGAGGTCGCCGCGTGCGTTGCCGTCCTCCCCGGCTCCCTGCTGACGCAGCGTGAACTTGCGGTTTCTCTGCAGCGAGATGCGCAGTCCCGATCCGGACTCGTTCGCCTCGTCGATCGCGGCGCGCAGCGAGCAGCGGCCCTTGCGATCGCGGCAGATGCCGTCGCCCGGGTTGATGTCAGGGCGGTCGGAGATCGTGTCGACGGAGACGCGGCCGTTGCGGATCGCTCTGCCGTTCGGACGCTGTCCTCTGGCCTGTGCGGCCTCAGCGCTCACCTCCCTCGGAGCGGCATGTGCCTCCGTTGCGATCGCCGCCGCGGGAACGGCGGCGACGGTGAGGGTGAGCAGTGCGGTGGACAGGCGAGACATCGGGAGAGGCTCCCTCCGGCAATCGTTGAAACGGTCGTTGCTTCTCTGACTGATGACACGACCGGCGGCGCGGAGTTGCGAGCGGTGTCCGAGCGGGCGCGCCGGGGTCATCGCTGCCGCGGTCCGCTGCGGGCGTACGCCGGGGGGCCGGCGTGGCGCGTGCCGTCGGGCGCGGTCCAGCGGACGCGAAAGGCGCGTCCGTCGCGAGCGGTGATCGCGCGCGACCAGTAGCCCGAGCTGGTGAAGCGGCTGCGGCCGAGCTGCTTCCAGCCCTCGCCGCGGTCGCGGTACTCGACAGTCACGACGCCGCCGTGGTGACCGCGCGCCGGTCGCACGAGTCCCCAGAGCCGATCGCTGCCGCCGGGGCGGTCGACGACGACCAGCGGCAGCCGGAAGCCCTCACGCGCCGGCTTGGGACGGTGGCCGCGGAAGAGGTAGAGCCCCGACTCGAACTTGCCGTATTCCCAGCCGGTGCTGTCGTCGTCAGTCAGCAGATACTGCGAGAAGGACCGCACGCGCGGGTTCATGAACGCGATCCGCTCCGCGATCGAGCGGTAGTCCGACTGCACGCCCAGCGACACCCCGATCCGCTTGTCCGGCCAGCTCTGCACGCCGAACTCGGTGATGTAGATCGGCAGCCGGCGCGCGATCGCGCCGGCACGCGCCGCACGATCGAGCGCGCGCGTCAGACGCGGGAGCACACCGATCGTGACGTTGTCCTGCGGCGGCACGAGGAACGGCCCGGCCGCAGTCGAGTACGGGTGCATCGCGAACCCCTGCGCCGGCAGCTTCGCGCAGCGGCGCTTGGTCCGTCTGTAGTCGCGGTCGAGGCAGAGCATGCTGCGCAGGAACGACAGCGGCCGGATCGTCCCCTTCTCGCGCAGCGAGTTGCCGATCGGCGCCAGCTCGCCGACGAGGATCGGTGCGCGCACACGCGCGCCGCGCAGGCCGGCGTAGGCCTTCATGTAGAGGTCGCGGTAGACGAGCGCGCTGCGGTTGTATCTGATCGGCTTCAGCAGCTTGCCGAGGTTCGGCTCATTCCAGACCGACCACCACGAGACGCGCGTCCCGTAGCGGCGCCCGGCCGCCGTCGCGAAGCGGCCGAACGCCGTCGCGTTCGGGCTGGTGAGGCCGTCGCCGCGCCGCGTCGCCCAGTCCGGCGCGGCACCGGCCAGCGTCACGTGGACGCGCAGGCCGCGCGCACGGGCGCCGTCGATCGCGGCGTCGAAGCGCTGCCAGATGCCGGGCGGATAGGCATCGGGATCGCGCGCGTCGAAGCGCGGCGCGCGCCGCGACTCCGGCGCGGGCGCCACCGACCGCCACGGGATCTGGATGCGGATCGCCTGCGCGCCCAGCGCCTCGACCTGATCCAGGCCGGCGTCGGGCGCGCCGTTGAGCAGCTCGGCGGGCGCCTCGACGGTCGTGAACTGGGTGCGGTTGGCGTGCGCGCTCCCGCTGAGCGCGAGCGCGGCAAGACTCGTCACGAGGACGAGCAGGAACCGTTGCGGCACGGGTGGGCCTCCTTCGTGGACTGCTGCGGTCGGCCGCGCCGGGTGGACGCGGCCGTGGCGTCACGGACCCGCGGCATGACGTGGACGGCGGGTCCCTTCGCATCACAACCCGGCATGCCGCGAAAGGTCGCGGTGCGCGGCCTCGCGCGAACGAGCACGCTGACGCTTCGGCGCCGGATGCGCTGGAGCGGGCACACTCGACTGCATGGGCCGAGTACGACCGACCTGGCTGAACCGTCACCACCTGCTGTCCGGCCAGGCGCGGCCGTGGCTGACGCTGTACGTCGTCGCGCGCCTCGGCGCGAGCGCGCTGGCGGCGGCGCTCGTCGTGTGGGACGGTTTCGAGCTCGCCGACCTTCCCCTGCTGATGTACGGGCCGCTCAGCACCGCGCTCCTGCTCGCGCTCCCGCGCCTGCGGACGATGCCCGCCGTATGGCTGGCCGACGCGAGCGCCGTGCTCGCGCTCGTGCTGCTCTCCGACGACTGGCGCAGCCCCTACTACCCGCTGTGGCTGACGACGCTCGCGCTGCCCGCCGTCCGGCTTCCGCCTCGGCAGGCGGTGGCGCTGGCGCTGCTGGCGCCGCTGGTCTTCTTCGTGGTCGCGTTCGTCGGGGGACCGTCGCCGGGCGATCTCAACCTCGTCTCCTCCGAGACGCTTGCGATCCATCTCGTGCTGCCGCTGGGGCTCGTGCTCGGGCTCGCCTACGCCGCCGAGGTGCTGCGCCAGCTGCTGGCCGAGCGGCGTCGCGGCGAGCAGCTCGCCGTCGAGCGGGAGCGCAGACGGATCGCGTGGGAGCTGCACGACTCGGCCAAGCAGCGGATCCACGCCGCGCACTTGCTGATCAGCTCGCTGCGCGGCCACGGCGAGCCGGCGATCCAGCCGCTGGTCGAGCGTGCCGTCGTCGAGCTGGAGTCGGCCTCCGCAGATATGGACACGAGCCTCGCCGAGCTGCGCTCGCCGCTGCAGGGCCGCCCGCTGCAGGAGGCGCTCCTCGACCGCGCACGCGAGCTGACCACCGACGGCGGCCCGCGGATAGCCATCCACGGTCAGGTCCCGCCGCTCCCGCCGCTGGTCGCCGCGCACGCCTACCGGATCGGCTGCGAGGCGCTGACCAACGCACTGCGCCACGCGAACGCCAGCACGATCGACGTCACCGTCGAGGAGATCTCCGACGGCGTCCGTCTGCGCGTCCACGACGATGGGCGCGGGATGCCGACGCGGCGGCGCAGCGACGCCAGCGGCCTCTTCACGATGGAGAGCCGCGCCGCCTCGATCGGCGCCCGGCTGCAGATCGGCGCCGACGCCCGCGGCCGCGGCACCGTCGTCCTGCTCGAAGTGCCCCTCGACAAGGAGATGACCATCGCATGATCCGTGTGCTCGTCGTCGACGACCATCCCGCGCTGCGCGCCGGGCTGCGCACCGTCCTGGAGATGGAGCCCGGCTTCGGCTTCGTCGGCGAGAGCAACGGCGACGAGTCGCTGTGGCCGCTGCTGGCGCGCTCCTCCGCGGACGTGCTGGTCGTCGACTACCACCTGCCCACCGGCGACGGGCTTCAGCTCTGCCGCGAGGCGCGCAGACGCAAGCCCGGGATCCGCACGCTGCTCTACACCGCCTATGCCAGCCCCGCGCTGTCGCTGCCGGCGGCGATCGCCGGCCTCGACGGGATGGTTCGCAAGGACGCCGGCGCGGCCGAGCTGTTCGACGCGATCCGGCTCGTGCACCGCGGCGAGCGCGTGCTCCCGCCCCCACCCCAGGCCGTGCTCGAAGAAGCCCGCGCGCAGCTCGACCCCCAAGACCAGGCGCTCGTCGGGCTGCTCGTCGGCGGCTGCAGCGACGCGGAGGCCGCTGAGACGCTCAGCATCGATCTGGTGACCGTCGACCGGGCAGTCAGACAGCTGCTGAGCCGCCTGCACGTCGAAGTCACCTCGAT
>DATIOB010000645.1:0-2021 GCA_035473605.1 Conexibacter sp. | reverse complement strand
AAGGGCGCCGCGCGCACCGGCGCGCCGCTGACGGCGGTCGCCGGGATCCTCGACCGGCTGCCGTTCCGCGCCGGCCAGGTCCACCACATCGCCGCGCCGCTGTTCCACGGCTGGGGACTGCTGCACTTCACGCTCGGGCTGGCGCTGCCGACGACGATCGTGCTGCGGCGCCGCTTCGACCCGGAGGAGCTGCTGCGCGTGATCGAGGCGCACGAGGTCGACGCCGTCGCGATGGTGCCGACGATGATGCAGCGCGTGCTGGCGCTGGAGCCGGAGGTGCGCGCCCGCTACTCGCACGCGTCGCTGAGCGCGCTGCCGCTGTCGGGCTCGGCGATCCCAGGCGACCTCGCGACGCGCACGATGGACGCCTTCGGCGACGTCGTTTACAACTTCTACGGCTCGACCGAGACCGGCTGGGCGACGATCGCCACGCCGGCCGACCTGCGCGCCGCGCCCGGCACCGCCGGGACGCCGCCGATGGGCACCGAGCTGCGGCTGCTCGGCGACGACGACCGCCCGGTGCCGGCGGGGGAGACGGGGCGGATCTTCGTCTCCTCGCAGCTGCGGATGGACGGCTACACCGACCCCGGTCTGCGCAAGGCGATCGTCGACGGGCTGATGTCGACCGGCGACGTCGGCCACCTCGACGGCGGCGGCCGCCTGTTCGTCGACGGGCGCGACGACGACATGATCGTCTCCGGCGGCGAGAACGTCTTCCCGCGCGAGGTCGAGGACCTGCTCGCCGACCATCCCGAGGTGCACGAGGCGGCCGTGATCGGCGTCGCCGACGACGAGTTCGGCCAGCGGCTGGTCGCCTTCGTCGTGCTGGCGCCGGCGGCGGCGGTCGACGGCGACGGCCTGCGCGAGCACGTCCGCGCCCACCTCGCGCGCTACAAGGTGCCGCGCGAGGTCGTGCTGCTGGAGGAGCTGCCGCGCAACCCGACCGGCAAGGTGCTCAAGCGCGAGCTGTCGGCGCTGGTTCGCGGGGAGGAGAGCGCGGGGTAGCGGGTGCGGGCGCGCCGGCCGCTCAGCGCTCGCACATCGCTGCGCGCGCATGCAGCAGCTCGCGCTCGCGCGCGTTGTCGCACTGCTCGGCGGCGCGCAGGAACTCCGCGCGCGCGTCGGCCGCGCGGCCCAGTCTCGCGAGCAGGTCGCCGCGCACGCTCGGCAGCAGGTGGTAGCCGCGCAGCGCCGGCTCCTCGGCGAGCGTGTCGACCAGCTCCAGCCCGGCCGCGGGGCCGAACGCCATCGCGACGGCGACGGCGCGGTTCAGCTCGACGACGGGCGAGCCGGTCAGCGCCGCGAGGCCGTCGTAGAGCGCGACGATCCGCGGCCAGTCGGTCTCCTCGACGCTGCGAGCGTGCGCGTGGCAGGCGGCGATCGCAGCCTGCAGCGTGTAGGGGCCGAGGCCGTCGCGGCTGAGCTGCTCGGCGCGCCGCAGCTCGGTCAGGCCGCGCTGCACCAGCAGCCCGTCCCAGCGCGCGCGGTCCTGGTCGGCGAGCAGCACCGGCGCGCCGTCCGGGCCGACCCGCGCGCGCAGCCGCGACGCCTGCAGCTCGAGCAGCGCCAGCAGGCCGTGCGCCTCCGCCTCGCGCGGCAGCAGCGCGGCGAGGATCCGGCCCAGCCGCAGCGCGTCCTCGCACAGCGCCGGCCGGATCCACTGTTCGCCGGCGGTCGCCGCGTAGCCCTCGTTGAAGATCAGGTAGATCACTTCGAGCACCGCCGAGAGACGCTCGGCCAGCTCGTCGCGGCCGGGCACCTCGAACGGCACCTGCGCCGCCGACAGCGTGCGCTTGGCGCGCACGATCCGCTGCGCGACGGTGCTCTCGGCGGCGAGGAAGGCGCGCGCGATCTCCGGCGTCGAGAGGCCGCCGACGAGCCGCAGCGTCAGCGCGACGCGCGCCTCGCGCGCGAGCACCGGATGGCAGGTCATGAAGATCAGCCGCAGGACGTCGTCCTCGACCTCGTCGACCTGCGCGGCGAGGTCGGTCTGGTCGAGCTGCTGCAGCAGCTGCTGCTCG
>DATIOB010000644.1:0-4243 GCA_035473605.1 Conexibacter sp. | reverse complement strand
GGTCGACCCGCGCGGGCTGCTGCATCCCAACCACGACGCCGCGGCATGACGATGGGACGGGAGATCCTGGCCCGCCGCTTCGGCGTCGCCTGCATGCTCGCCGCATTCCTCGCGGCGGTCGTGCTGGCGGCGACCGGCGCCGGCGAGGCGTACGGGAGGGGCTACCAGAGCGAGCCGTTCTGGGCGACCTTCAGAGCGACGAAGACCGTCAGCTGGAACGAGCCGAGATGGACGACGCGGCAGGACTGCTGGCACTCGTGGTGGACGCAGGCGAGCGGCCGGCAGACCGAGGTCTACAGATCGACGATGCCGGTCAAGGTCCTCGCCTACTCCAACGGCGGCTACGTCTTCTTCAAGTGGCGCACGTGGGATCCCTTCGCCGAGAGTGCCGACCGCAAGATGCCGGCCGATCTGACGCTGACCCGCTCGGCCACGCGCACGACCGACTGGGATGCCGGCACCTGCGGCGTGCGCGGCGTGATCATCGACGACGAGGGCAGAGAGCGCACGACGCCCGTGCCGCCGCCGCCGCAGGACTGCGGCGCGAGAAAGGCCGGCGTCGACGGCTGGCTCGGCGCGAAGTCGGTCTGGCTGGAGCTGTTCGTCGAGTCGAGCGTGCCGAGTCAGGACCGCGTGCAGCGCTACGACAACTGCGAGCTGCACGTGCCGGAGAAGATGACCGAGCTGAACTGGAGCGGCGAGGTGCTGGCGAAGTGGCGGCCGCGCGAGTTCTACGGTTCGAGCGCGAGAACGCTCAGCTACACGGCGAGAGAGTCGTACAGGGACGCGATCCCGCTCGGCGGCGGCGCCGGCAGACTGAACCGCAGCGGCACCGTCGCGTGGACGGTGACGCTGAGACGGGTCAGAGGCGGCAGAAGAGTCGGGCGCTACCGCTGAGCGCGCTCAGGCGGCGGCAGCGGCCGCGGCGACCGCGAGTCTGTCGGCGCGGTCGTTGAGCGCCTTGTGCTGGTGGTCGGCGCCGGTCTCGTGACCGCGCACCCAGTGCCAGCGGACCTGCTCGTGGCGGGCGATCTCGGCCTCCAGCGCCTGCACGAGGTCCTGGTTCTTGACCGGATCGCCGCTCGCCGTCTTCCAGCCCTTGCGCTTCCAGCCGGCGAGCCATCTCGTCATCGAGTTGAGCATCAGCTGCGAGTCGGTGCAGATGCAGGCCTTGCTGCCGGCCGGCAGCGCGCGCAGGCCTTCCAGCGCGGCCGTGTACTCCATCCGGTTGTTCGTCGTCGCGGGATCGCCGCCGGAGTACTCCAGCGGCGATCCGCCGTCGGCGGGCACGACGATCGCGGCCCAGCCGCCTGGGCCGGGATTGCCCTTGCAGGCTCCGTCGGTCCACACGAGCGCCTCGCCGAGCAGCTGCTCGACGGGGGTCTCGACCGGCTTGGCACGTCTTGGGCGGCGGCGGGGTGCAGGTGACATCGGCGCGGAACCCTACAAGGGCTTCCGGGCGAAGGCTGCCCCGGAGGTTCCCACCAGCGCCGCGCAGCTCGTCGCGCTGGGGTGGAACCTCCTTGGCGAAGCCCGGTGTCAGGGCGTTCTGTCGTCGTCTCTGTCGCCTCTCTCAGCTCTCTCGTCTCTGTCGCCGAACGGGCCGTGGTGCCAGCCGCGCCTGCCGTCTCTGCCGCCTCTGAAGCCTCTGCCGAAGGCGGGGCGTCTCGGCGGCGTCGCGTTGACCAGCTCGTCGACGTGCTCTCTGAAGGCGGCGACGAGCGCCTCCTCGAGGCCCTCGACCGACTTGCCCTCGGCTCTGGCGATCTCGGCCAGCGATCTCCCGTCCATCAACTGCTCGCGCAGCTCCTCGGCGTCGAGGCCGAGGTAGTCGGCGGCGGCGCTCCCGAACTCGAGCCCGGGACCGCCGATCGGACCTGGACCGCCGGGTCCGCCCGGATGGCCGGGGCCGCTCGGCGGGGCCGGCGGGGTCGGTCTTGCGGCTGTGTCGCCGGGCGTCGTCGTCGTGCTGGTGCTGCTCTTGCCGTTGGTCCCTGCGGCGACGGCGACGCCGCCGCCGGCGAGGACCAGGACGGCCGCGGCGCCCGCGAGCGCTCGGCCGGTGAGTCTTCGATTCATCGGAAGCTCCTCCGTTGCATTGGAGTCCATCGCAGCAGCGGTGTCTGAGAGACGCCTAAGAAGCCCCGGGCGCGGGGGCCTCGGGGACGGCAGCGGGGGATCCCCGATGGTGGGTGAGACCGCCCGCGACGACGATCCGATCCGATCAATTCACCTTCCTCCTGGAGCCCACCATGCAACGGATCACGCAGCTCGCCGTCGGCGCGCTCGCGGCGCTGGCGATCGGGCCGACGGCCGTCGCGCAGGCCGACTCGATCGCCTACATCAAGGATCAGAACGTCTGGCTGGCGAGCGGCGACGGCTCGCGCCAGCACCAGGTCACCAGCAGCGGCACCTACTCGTACGCGTCGCAGTCCGACGACGGCACGATCATCGCCCTGAACGCCGACCGCCACCTCCATCGCATCGACCGCGTCAGCGGGGCCGTGCTCGCCGACTTCTCGACACCGGTCTCCGCGACGCCGCCGAACTCGTCATTCGTCTTCAGCGGGCCGTACGCGCCGACGATCTCGCCCGACGGCACGAAGGTCGCCTACGGCTGGACCGCCCAGTACACGATGTACGACCCCTACTGCGGCTATCCGGGCGGTTGCAGAGAGGGCAAGCGGATCATCGGCACCGGCTACTCCCACGCCGACCGCATGACCGCCTGGGACGAGCCCGGCTTCAGACAGCACAGCGGCTGGCAGCACCCGTCGTGGCTCGACGACGCGCACGTGCTGATCTCGCAGCCGTACGAGCTGGGGAACCTCGACTTCTGGGTCGACACCGTCGGCGACGACGCCTACGGCCAGCAGTGGTACGGCGTCAGCGGCGACGGCGACGCCGAGGTCAGCCGTGCGGGCAACGGCGTCGTCGCGATCGCCAGCACCGGCACGTTCATCGACGTCGACAGAATGGAAGGCGCCTGGCCGAACGCCGACGTCTCTCCCTGCCTCTTCATCGGGGACCGCGAGGGCCCGACGCTGCAGTCGCCGAGCTGGTCGCCGGACGGCACGAAGATCGCCTACTCCGACAGCAGCAGCGTCCAGATCCTCTCCAACCTCGACTTCGCCGGCTGCAACCGCGACGTCGCCGTCACGACGCGCCTCGACGCCGGCACGTATCCCGACTGGGGCCCGGCCGACGTGCCGCCGGTGATAGCGCTCGCGCCGGTCGAGCCGCCGCCGAGCAGAGGGCAGGCGCCGGCGACGCCGAGAAGAGATCAGCCGGTCTGCTGCGCCAAGCCGCCCGTCCGCGGCAACGCGCTCGGCGCGAAGGTCGCCGCCGCGAGCGTCGGCCGCGGCGTCACGGTGAGACTCGCGGCGCCGGGCGCCGGCAGGGTGAACGCCGTCGCGACGTTCAGAGGCAAGCGCGTCGGCGGCGGCGCGAAGAAGGTGACGCGCAGGGGCGCCACGGCGGTGCGACTCACCTTCACCAGAGCCGGCAGACGCACGCTGAGGCGGGGCGGCAAGGTCACGATCCGCCTCACCTTCAAGCCGGCGAAGGGCGCCGCGAAGACCGTCACGCTCGGCGCGACGGTCAAGGGCTGAGCAGGACCGGCGCCAGCTCGCGCAGCTGTGCGAGCTGGCGTTCGAGCGTGTCGCCGAGCGGCTGGATCGCGACGTGGTCGGCGCCCGCCTCGCGATGGGCGGCGAGCCGCTCGGCGATCGCATCGGCGTCGCCCCACGCGACGAGCGCGTCGACGAGCCGGGAGCTGCCGCCGTCGGCGACGTCGCGCTCCTCGAAGCCCAGCTCCAGCAGGTTGCGGCTGTAGTTGGGCAGCGCCAGGTAGCCGGCCAGGAAGGCGCGTGCGGTCGCGCGCGCTGTCTCGGCGTCGCGCTCCAGCACGACCGTCTGCTCGGGCGCCAGCAGCGGACCGCTGCCGAGCAGCTCACGCGTCTGCGCCGTGTGCTCGGGCGTGACGAGGTAGGGATGGGCGCCGTCGGTGCGGTCGCGTGCGAGCGCGACCATCTTCGGCCGCAGCGCGGCCAGCACGACCGGCACCGGCGGCTTGGCCGCAGGCGCGGCGTACGTCGCCGCGTCGATGCCGTCGAGGTACGCGCGCATCGCGGAGAGCGGCTTGCCGTAGTCGTGGCCGCGGCGGTCGACGAGCGGGGCGTGGCTGACGCCGAGGCCCATCAGGAAGCGACCGGGGTAGGCCTCGCCGAGCGTCTGCGCGGCG
>DATIOB010000643.1:0-8368 GCA_035473605.1 Conexibacter sp. | reverse complement strand
TACGACCGTGCCCGCGGCAAGTCGCGTGCCGACGAGCTGCTCGACGCCTTCGGCCTCACCGACGCGGCCACCCGCCTCGTCAAGAACTACTCCGGCGGCATGCGGCGGCGGCTCGACATCGCCGCCTCGATCGTCGTGACGCCGCAGCTGCTGTTTCTCGACGAGCCGACGACCGGCCTCGACCCGCGCTCGCGCAACCAGGTCTGGGAGATCGTGCGGCTGCTGGTCGAGGCCGGCACGACCGTGCTGCTCTGCACCCAGTACCTGGAAGAGGCCGACCAGCTCGCCGACGGGCTCGCCGTGATCGACCACGGCAGAGTGATCGCGGAGGGCACGCCGGCGCAGCTGAAGGCGTCGGTCGGCGCCGGCGCGCTGCACGTGCGGCTGCTCGATCCCGAGCAGTTGCCGCAGGCCGAGCGGGCGCTCGCCGCCAAGCTCGGCTCGGCCCATCCCGCGCCGGAGCCGGGCGCTGTCGTGGCGCCCTGCTCCGACGCCGAGCTGGCCGGCGAGGCGATCGCCGAGCTGGCCCGCGCGGGGGTCGGCATCGCCGGCTTCTCGCTCGGCCAGCCGAGCCTCGACGAGGTCTTCCTCGCGCTCACCGGCCGCCCCGCCGACGACCAGGACGACGACCGCGCGACCGAGGAGGCGACGGCATGAGCACCGTTCCCAGCAGCACCGCCGACGAGACGACCGTCGGCTCGACCGACGCGCTGCGGCGTGCGATCGCCTCCGGGCCGCGCCCGCCGAGAGCGAGCGTCCTGACCGCCTGCCGCGCCTTCGCCTGGCGCGGGATGCTGAAGATCCGTCACGTGCCCGAGCAGCTGATCGACGCGACGCTGACGCCCGTCCTCTTCACGCTGATGTTCACCTACATGTTCGGCGGCGCGATCGCCGGCTCGACCTCCGAGTACCTGCAGTTCATATTGCCCGGCATCCTCGTCCAGTCGGTCCTCTTCACGACCGTCTACTCCGGCGTCGCGCTCAACACCGACATGACCAGAGGCGTCGTCGACCGCTTCCGCTCGCTGCCGCTGTGGCGACCGGCGCCGCTCGTCGGCGCGGTCGCGGGCGACAGCGTCCGCTACCTGATCGCGGGCGGCGTCGTCGTCGTGCTCGGCCTGATCCTCGGCTTCGACCCCGAGGGCGGCGTGCTCGGCGTGCTGGCCGCGCTCGCGCTGGTGATGCTGTTCGCCTTCGGCCTCGCGTGGGTCTTCACCACGCTCGGGCTGGTGATGCGCAGCCCCAACGCGGTCATGAACACCGGCTTCATGGCGCTCTTCCCGCTCGTGTTCCTCAGCAACACGTTCGTCGACACCGACACGCTGCCGAACGTGCTCGCCGCCTTCGTCGACGTCAACCCGGTCACCCACCTGGTGACCGCGGCGCGCGGGCTGATGCACGGTGAGGCGACCGGCGGCGAGGTGCTGCTGGTGCTCGGCGAGACGGCGGCGCTGACGGCGATCTTCGTGCCGCTGACGACGCGCCTCTACCGCAAGGGCTGAGAGCGGCGGGCGGTCATCCCTGGAGCCAGCGCAGCGCGGTGCGCTGGCGTCTGGGGAGCGACTCGACGACGAGGTCGTAGGAGTCCTCGATCATCTCCCGGATCATCCGCGCCGGCAGCGAGCCGTCGGCGGTGACCGTGTTCCAGTGGCGCTTGTTGAGGTGCCAGCCGGGGTTGATCGCCGCGTGCTGCGCGCGCAGCTGCACGGCCAGGTCGGGCTCGCATCTGAGGCTGATGCTCAGCGGCGGCTCGCCCTCCAGCCGGCCGATCGCGAAGATCTTGCCGCTGACCTTGAAGACGGCGATCCCCGCGCCGAACGGGAACTCCTTGCCGGCGCCCGGGAGCGCCAGGCAGGCGGCCTCGATCTCGGCGGCGGTCATCGCGGGCAGGGTACCGCCCTCCACGCGCCTCAGCGGTAGTAGGCGAGCGCTTCGCCGACCGCGACGTCGACGACCGAGCGCGGCATCCCGAGCTGCTCGACGAGCAGCTTCTCGTCGAATGACTCAAGCGCCTCGGTCTCCGTGCCTCCGCCGCGCGCTGCCTCTCTTGCCAGCGACATCACGCCCTGGGTCGCATGCGACAGCTCCGCCAGCTCGGGCTGCCCCGGCTCCTCCTCGAAGTTTGCGGCCAGCTGCGCCACCGCCTTGACGAGGTGACCGACCTCGTCGTCGTCCCGCAGCCGGCGCTGCCGGCGTCGCGGGACCGTCCACGTCAGCCACGCCCCCATGCCGAAGCGCCGGTCGCTGACCCTCCCGGCCGGCGACTCCGCGGCGATCAGCGACGGCCGCTCCGTCGTGGCGGCGACGATCGTGTCCCAGCTCGCGCCCAGCATCGGCGCGACGGCGATCGGCGACTCGCGCACGCCGGCTCCCGCCTCCAGCGCGGCGACGTCCGGATGGTCGCCGAGCAGGCCGCGCAGGTTCCGGCGCATCGTCGCGAGCAGGTCGTCGTCGCCGCTGCCGGTCGCGATCAGCAAGTTCGCTCCGAGCAAGCCGAGCATCGGATTCTCGCCCTTTCCGAAGACGAGGTCTTCGAGGTCTCGCGTGCTGAGCGCCGGACGCCGGTCGACGAGCGCGAGGCGGGCCAGCTCGGTCAGCCGCAGGTCGTCCCGTCGCGGTTCGTAGCCCAGCCCGATGCGCGCCATCAGGACCGACGCGTCGGGCAGCGAGGCACGTCGGCGCGGATGCTGCTCCCCCCATCTGCGACGTTGCAGGAAGACCTGCGTCTGCCACCCCGCCACGATCATCACCGTCTGCTCCACGGTGATGCTCCCGGTGGCGACGCGCAGCCGGTAGGCGCCGGGATCCAGCGCGGCGCTCGTGGCCGCCCAGACCGGGTTCTCGCCGGCCTCCGTCGCGGCGCTGACGTGCTCGAAGCGCGTCAGCGCTCGTCCTTCGAGCGGCCGCAGCGACAACCCGGCCAGCGCGTTCGCACGCGCCGTCGGCGCGTCGTCGCGAACGACCAGCAGCAGCTCTCCGCCGTCGCCCAGCCGCTCGGTCATCGCATGGCTGGCGTCGACCGCGGCCTTCTCCAGCTCGCGGTGCCGCGCGTCCGCGAGCAGCGCCGGCGCGGCGAACGCGATCGGCGGCGCGGCGAGCCGGAGCCCGTCCGACGTCAACCGCACGACGCGCGACTCACGCGTGCGACCAGCGCGGAACTCCAGCTCGTAGAGGCCGACGGGAAGCCGCTCGCCGAGACAGCCGACGCCGCTGGCGACGACCGTCAGCTCGCTGTCGAGCACATCGATCTCGACCCCCGGCTCGGCGTCGACCGCGAGCAGCGCCTCTTCACGCGTCGACATCGACGCTCCCCGCCGCTGGGACGCGAAAGGCTCTGCCCGGTCCCGATCCGCCGTCGACGAACAGCTCGTAGAGCCCCCACTGCAGCGGCACGGTCCACGGGCTCGTGGCGACGAGCGCCTTGGCGACGACGTTGCTGGCGTTGTCGACGATGCGTGCTTGCACCGGCAGCGTGGCCGCGGCGAACCTCACGACCGCCGCCCCGCCCTTCGCCGCCGCCGCCGAGGCGCGCGTGGTCGCGCCGAAGCCGAGCGTGCCGCTGCGGCGGAACTCCGGCCGTCCGGCCCTGCCGCCCGGGTCGAGCTCGGACATCCGCCTGGCGACGTACCGCTCGACCGAGTCGGAGTCGGCACCGGGCTCGTCGAGCGCCTCGACCACCGCGCGCGTGAACCGTCCGCGCACGCTGCCGTCAGGCGCCGGGCTCTCCCGGCTCATCTGCGACCAGCCCGTCGCGAACCCGTAGAAGTAGGCGACGCTCGCGCCTTGAACGGTGATCGACGGGAGGCCGAGGTCTCCGCGCGGTGGCCACTCGTACATCTCTCGGCAGCAGTCGATCAGCAGCACGACCTCCTCGAAGACGGTCGATTCGCGGAACTTGTCGGCGTAGCGGACGCACGGCATGTGGTGGAGCGTCCGATCGCTCGCGTTCGCCATCAGCACCGCGACCTCGTCGATCGCGGGCGCGAAACCATGGCCTGCGAGGTAGAGGTAGAGCCGGCGCCCGAGTCTCAGCCCGGGACCGGCGTCGTCGATCAGCTGCTCCAGCTCCGCACGGACGTCGTCGGTCATCGGACGGGCCTTCGCCGGTCTCGGCGCGGGCGGGTACGCGCTCGACAGGATCGTCGTCACCTGCGCGCTCGGGACGTCGCCTCCGTCGGCATCGACCAACCAGTCGCGCATCGCCAGCGCATCGGCCTCCGCCCCCTGGAGTCTTCTCAGCTTCGAGTACCCGTCGATTCCGACGACGAGCGCGTGGTCCCGAGCGGCCATCCGTCAGCCGACGGGGACCGTCACGTCGTCGACCCGCTCGAGCGGCTGCTCCGGCGTGTCGGCCTGGTCGCCGAACTCCCGTCCCGGGGCGCCCGCCAGCGACCGCAGCGCGCCGCGATCCTGCTCGAGACCGAACGAGACGTTGCCTTCGTATCTCATCACGAAGGCCTGGACGGCGAAGACGATCGGCTCGCTGCCTTCGAACGTCACCTTGGTTCTCGACTCCGACGTCGCCTTGACGGTCGCCCCGCCACCGACCACACCCTGGATCTGCGGAATCGACAGCTCGATCGCCGTGCCGCTCGCGTCCTCGGCGATGACCGAGATCGTCTTGCTGCGCAGCACCGCAGTGACGGCGGCCAGCTTCTCGTCGTTGAGCAACACCTGTGTCGACGGCGCGGCCGTCACCGTCGCGCCGTGGAGCCAGTTCTGCAACGCCAGGACGGCGAAGGAGTCGAGCAGGATCCCCTCGTACGTTATGACGAGCCGCTTCGCCCGTCTGAATTCCGTGTCGGCGCCGAGGTCGCCGGTGGTGCCGCCGCCGAACAGCGCGCCGAGCAGCTTGAGGCCGAACGACACCTCGACGGTGCGCTCCTCGGTGCGCGTCAGATCCGCGACTGTCTCCCCGACGACGATCTCCGGCAGCGGCTGGTCGTTGCTGACCAGGTCCGCGAGCGTCCCGCCCTTGTCGCGGCGCCCCTTGTCGCCGCGCAGCAGGACGTCGCCCGGCGCGAGGTTGCGGCGCGGGAGCGCGATCGACGTGTACCCGTACCGCTTCAGCCAATCGTCTGACATGTGTGACCCCCGATACGCCGTGGACAGCTTGGTCGGCGGATCCTATGCAGACACCGATCGCATTACAACGTTTTCCGGATCGAAGCCTGAAGGACTGGCGCGCTGAAGGTCCGGTGGTAGAAAGCTGCGATGAGCACCTCACCGGAGATCCGCCCACTGCGCCCCGCCGACCGCGCGCAGTGGGACGAGCTGTGGGCCGGCTATCTGCGCTTCTACCGCCACGAGCTGGCGGCCGAGATCACCGACGCGACCTTCGCGCGGCTGTGCGAGCAGCGCGACGGGATGTTCGCGCTGGTCGCCGTGCTGCCCGACGGCGCGCTCGCCGGCCTCTCCCACGCGACCGTCCATCCCACGACCTGGTCGACCGCCGGCTCCTGCTACCTGGAGGATCTCTTCGTCGCACCGGCCGCGCGCGGCGCCGACGCCGGCAGGCTGCTGATCGAGGCGACCGCGGCGGCGGCGCGGGAGCGCGGCTGCGACCGGCTCTACTGGCAGACGCAGCAGTTCAACGGCCGCGCCCGCTCGCTCTACGACACCGTCGCGCAGCTGTCGTCGTCGGTCATCTACGAGCGGCCGCTCGACGACTGAGGCACCGCGGGCGAAGCGCCGTCGCGACCTGCGCACTGGCGGCCTTCCCCCACCTACGATGACGCGTATGCGCCACGTCCTGATCGTCGTCACCCTCCTGCTGAGCTGCTGCGCCGCAGTCACCGCCACCGCCTCGGCGGCTGAGCCGAGCACCGTCGCGGGCCTCGATTCACCGCTCCTGATCGGCGGCGAGCACGCCGGCAACGGCCTCTGGACGGTCCGAGACGCAGGCGACGTCAACGGCGACGGACGCGACGACCTGATCGCCTCCTACGCGATCTTCGACGGCGTGGTGCAGCCGTCGTCGGCGCGCGCCTACGTCGTCTTCGGCGACGGCACCGACGCCCCGGTCGACCTCGCCGCGCTCGGCAGCCGCGGCTTCGCGATCGAGGGGACCGAGATGGCGCCGTGGTCGTTCGACGTCAAGCCGGGCGGCGACGTCAACGGCGACGGCCTCCAGGACGTGCTCGTCTCCGAGGCGTTCGCCGACAACTCCGCCGGCCGCGTCTCGGTCATCTTCGGCGCCGACGCGACCGAGACCGTCGACGTCGACGCGCTCGGCGCCCGCGGCTACACCGTCCACGGCGAGGCCTCGACCTACACCGGCTGGGGAACCTCCGTCGCCGACCTCGACGGCGACGGGCGCGACGAGCTGCTCGTCACCGAGAGAGATCGCGCGACGCTGCTGTACGGCAAGGCGGACGCGGCGCCGGTGTCGCTCGGCGCGCTCCCGGCCGGCGCCGGCTACCGCATCGTCGGGATCGGCAACCCGAAGCTCGTCGGCAGCAGCGCCGTCGGCGACGTCAATGGCGACGGGCTCGACGACTTCGCGCTCACCGCCGACTGCCAGATGTGGACGACATGTGCCTCGCGTTCCTGGGTCGTCTTCGGCAGAGCCGGGACGTCCACGATCGACCTCGGCGCGCTCGGCGCCGGCGGCTTCTCGATCACCGGCCACCTGCTCGCGAGCGTCGAACCCGCCGGCGACGTCAACGGCGACGGCAAGGCCGACGTGCTGCTCGACGACGGCAACGCGCGCCGCGCGTTCGTGATCTTCGGCCGCGCGGCGACGACGACGCTGTCGCTCGACGCGCTCGGCGACGGCGGTTTCCGCATCGACCCGCCGGCCGTGGGCTACCCGTACCTGAGCGCGATCGGCGACCTCGACGGCGACGGCCTCGACGACCTCGCGACCCGCGGCGGCGTTCCCGACGTCGTCTTCTTCGGCAAGGCCGACAGCGCGCCGCTCGACATCGTCGCCCCGCTCGACCGCGGCTTCACGATCGGGACCAGCATCGGGCTCGCGACGCTGACCAGCTTCACCGGCGTCCCGCGGCTGGCCGTCGCCTTCCCCCGCGATGCGCCGTTCGACCGCGCCAGAGCCGGCTCGATCCGGCTGCTGACGCCGCCGGCGCCGAGCTTCGAGCTGCCGGCCGCGCTCACCTACGCCCGCGGCGGCGCGATCGCCCCGGTCGCCCCGACGCAGGAGCGGCGCGCCTCGCCGCTGAGCTGGAGCGTCAGACCGGCGCTGCCGGACGGGCTGGCGCTCGACCCGGCGAGCGGGACGATCAGCGGCACGCCCACGCAGCCGGCCGCCGCGCGGAGCTACGCCGTGACGGCGAGAGACCGGCTCGGCAGCGCGACGCGGACGGTCACGCTGCGGATCGACGACGACACCTATGCGACGCTCGCGCCGGCCGCGGGCGTGACGGTCGGCGCGCGACCGCTGCTCGCGTGGCAGCGCGCCTCCGCCGCCGACGACAACGAGCCGGTCACCAGCTACACCGTCGTCGTCGACGGCGCTCCGCTGTTCAATCACGCGCACGGCGCCTGCGGCGACCGCTGCGAGCGCACCGTGCCGAGCCCGCTCGCCGACGGCCAGCACAGCTGGCACGTCGAGACGACCGCCCGCGACGGCCGCGTCCGCCGCACGCCGAGCGCGCAGTTCACCGTCGCCGACCCGCCGCTGGCGCGCCTCGCGCTGTCGCGCCCGTCGATCCACACGGGCGAGCCGGTCGCGCTCGACGCGAGCGCGTCGAGCGACGTCAACGGCGGCGTCGTGCGCTACCAGTTCGACCTCGACGGCGACGGCAGCTTCGAGACCGACGGCGGCAGAAGCGGCCACAGCTCGACCTCGTTCGCGACGATCGGCGACCGCACGCTCGCGGTGCGCGTGACCGACGCCGGTGGCCTCACCGCCGTCGCGACCGCGGCCGTCCACGTCACGCCCGCTCCGCCCGCCGGCGAGCTGGGGATCTCGATCAACGACGGCGCAGTCGCGACGAGCAATCCGGACGTGACGCTCTCGCTCGTCTGGCCGCGTCTCGCCGAGACGGCGCTGATCTCCAACGACGGCGGCTTCGGCGCCGCCGGCTCGACGACCTCGCTCGGACTGATCGCGCACGTGCCGTGGAGACTGGCCTCCTCCGGCCCGGAGCGACTGCCGAAGATCGTCTACCTGCGCTTCCGCGGCGGCGAGTCCGGGCGCGAGACGTACACCGACGACATCATCCTCGACCAGCGGCCGCCGCAGGTCGTCGCGGCAAGCGTCGCGGCGACGCCGGCCGTCGCGGCAGCCGCCGCGTCGCGAGGTGCGAAGGGCAGAGGCAGAGGCAAGCGCAAGGGCAAGGCGAAGCCCAAGGCGACGACGAAGCGGCCGACGCTGACGGTCACTGGCAAGGACGACAACTCGGGT
>DATIOB010000642.1:0-15761 GCA_035473605.1 Conexibacter sp. | reverse complement strand
CCGCGGATGAAGCTGCCGTCGATCTTGAGCGCGTCGAACGGCAGCGTCTTGAGCGAGGAGAAGGTGCCGAAGCCGGTGCCGAAGTCGTCGAGCGCCAGGCGGCAGCCGAGCGCGCGCAAGCGCTCCGCGAGCGCGGAGGCGGCCTCGACGTTGGCGATCGCGGCCGTCTCGGTGACCTCGAACAGCAGCCGCCGCGGGTCGACCCCCGCGCGCTGCGCCTGCGCGGCGATGTGGTCCGCGAGGTCGTGGTCGGCGAGCGAGGTCGCCGACAGGTTGACGGCCAGCTCCGCGACGCCCGGGTAGGCGGCGGCGAGCCGCAGCGACTCGGCGATCACCCAGCGGTCGATCCGGCACGCGAGGCCGAAGCGCTCGCTGAGCGGCAGGAAGGCGCCGGGGGCGTGGATCTCGCCGTCGGCGCCGCGCAGCCGCAGCAACAGCTCGAAGCGGCTGGCCGGCTCGCGCGAGCCGACCGCCGCGACCGGCTGCGCGTACAGCACGAGCCCCTCCTCGGCGAGCGCGCGATGGAGCCGGTTGGCGAGCGAGAGGTCGTCCTGCATCCGCGTCGCGCTGCCGGTGTCGCGACCGTAGAGCGCGACGCGGTTGCGACCGGCCTCCTTGGCGGCGTACATCGCGATGTCAGCCGCGGCGAGCAGCTGCTCGCCGCTGACGGCGCGGCCGCTGGCGCCGAAGGTCGTGATCCCGATCGAGGCCGTCACCGCCTCGCCGCCGCCGGCCGATCTGCGCTCGAAGGCGGCCAGCACGCGCTCCGCCAGCCGGATCGCGCCGTCGGCGCCGCTGCCCGGCAGCAGCACGACGAACTCGTCGCCGCCGAGCCGCGCGAGCACGTCGCGGGCGCGCACGAGGCCGCGCAGCTCGTCGGCGGTGGCGCGGATGACGGCGTCGCCGGCGTTGTGGCCGAGCGTGTCGTTGACGTACTTGAAGTTGTCGAGGTCGATCAGCAGCAGCGCGCAGTCGTCCTGCTCCTGGCCCGACAGCTCGCGCTCCAGCTCGACGTTGAAGCGGCGGCGGTTGAAGAGGCCGGTGAGCGCGTCGTGGTCGGCCAGCCTGCGCAGCTCGCCCTCCAGCCGGTCGCGCTCGGAGACGTCGCGCACGATCGCGGCGACGAGCCGCTCGCCGCCTTCGTCGAGCGGCCCCAGCGAGACCTCGATCGGGAACTCGCTGCCGTCCTTGCGGCGGCCGCGCAGCGGCAGCTGGCGGCCCATCGTGCGGCGCGCGTGGGTCTCCATGAAGCCCTCGCGGTGGGCGCCGTGACGACCGCGCGCGCGGAGCGGCACCAGCAGCTCGACCAGCTCGCCGATCAGCTCCTCGCGCGTGTAGCCGAACAGCCGCTCGGTCTCCTCGTTGGCGATCGTGATCCGCCCGTGCGCGTCGACGACGACGATCGCGTCGCCGGCGTACTCCAGCAGCGCGCGGCAGTACCTGTCGGAGTGCTGGGCGCCCGCGGTCGGCGGCGCTGGCGTCGGGGCGCTCATCTTCTCCCGGTCATCGGCCGCAGATGACGGTGCACCGCAGGCGTTTCCAAGCCGCGAGCGATGACATGGCGCGTCCGCGCTTGACGGTGCGGAAGCGTTGCGCCGCTCAGGAGGCGATCGGCGTCTCGGCCGCGGCCTCCGCGAGCAGCTCGTCGGCGAGCGAGCGCACGTCGGAGTCGAGGTGACCGCAGAGCACGTCGCGCAGCAGCGCGCGCAGGTGGCCGGCCAGCTCGTCGATCAGCGCGTCGGCGTTCGCGTCGGGCTGCGCGAGCCCCGCGATCACGGTCCGCTCCAGCGACGACGCGCGCGCGACCCGCTCGGCGAGCGCGGCGCGCTCGGCCGGCAGCGCGCAGATGACCGCCAGCCGCTGCGCGAGGCGGCCGCTGCCCGGTCCTTCCGGCTCCAGCAGCGCGCGCAGCGCCTGCAGGTCGTCGGTCAGCGCCTCAAGCGCCGAGGTGCGCTCGCGTGCCATCTCGAAGCGGCTCAGCGCCCACGCGACCTCGCCCGCGCGCGGGGTGCGCCGCGCGACGAGGCTGCAGAAGGCGCGCAGCTCGTCCTCCTGCTCCAGCACGAGCGTCTTGCGGCCGCGCGCGCGACCGCCGGCGCCGAGCGGCACGACCTGCCATGGCCCGCCGTCGAGCCGCGCCCAGGCGAGCGGGCCGAGCGCGTAGGAGCCCTCGTCGAACAGCCGCAGCGCGCTCAGCAGCCTGCGGAAGCGGCTGCGCGCGGTGGTCAGCGGCGGGCCGGCGAGCTTGTCGCCCTCCAGCGTCAGGACGGCCAGCACGGTGCCGTGCTCGACCTCGCCCGGCGTCGACCAGACGGCCTCCGGCGGCACGTCGGCGACGCTCTCGCCGCGCGCCAGCGACAGCCCGTCGCCGAGCGGCACGTCGTCGGACTCGAGCGCCAGCCCCAGCAGCGGCGCGACGACGAGCGCGACCTGGCGGCCCTCGTAGAGCGCGGCCTCCAGCTCGCGGTAGGCGGTCTCGAAACGCTCGCTCTGGAAGCCGAACTCGCTCGACTCGGCGTAGACGGCGGAGAGGAAGGAGCGCAGCACGGCGTCGGCGCGCTCGCGCTCGTCCGGCGGGATGCGCGGCTCGCCGCGCTTGCGCAGGTAGGCGTCGACGCCCTCGATCGCGGCGATCGTGCGGGCGATCGGCAGGTAGGTCGGCAGGCGATCGAGGATCCCCATCCGCGAGCGGATGAAGTTGCCGGTGAGCGGCCGGTAGCAGTAGAGCGCGGAGCGGGCGCCCGGCTCCTCGACGACCTCGAACGGTATCTCGGCGCCGCGCGCGGTCTCCGCCGCGAGCTGCAGCCCCGCGTCCTCGGTGAACGCTCTCAGCAGTTGGTGGAGCGTGCGGTTGCGCATGGGGTGGCGTTCGCCGCCTCCGCGTGCGCCTCCTGCCGCCGCACGCGGGCTTGCAGCGGCGTGGCGCGCCGGCCGCGTGCGCGGGCCGCCGCTCAGGGGCCGGCCGGGTAGGTCCCGTAGGTCGTTCCCAGTCCCTGGTCCACGCCGCCGAGGATCGTGGAGGCGATGGCGTTCGCTCTGTTTCTCTGACCTCCCGCGACCGCCGCGTAGTAGGCCTCGGTGCGGTTGAGGGTGCCGCCGGCGATCGTGCTGTAGGAGCCGTTCGCGACGTTGCCGTTGCCGCCGAGGATGGAGGAGTACTGCTCGTCGGCGCTGTTGCCGTAGCCGCCGCTGACCGAGGCGAAGCCGGCGCTCGCGACGTTCTGGATGCCGCCGCCGATCGACGCCGCGTACGCCGTCGCGTCGCCCGTGGTGCCGCCGCTGATCGCCGCCAGCTCGCCCGAGGCGACGTTGCCCCCGCCGCCGAGGACGGAGGCGGACGGTCCGGTGACCGCGTTCGCGAAGCCGGCGACGAAGCCGGCGTAGGAGGTGAACGTGTGCTCGCGGCCGATCGCGACGACGTGCGAGCCGGTCTGCGGGCCGGGGCTCTCGTTGTAGCCGACGATCAGGTTGCCGAGGCCGTTGGTCGAGTTCGTTCTGCCGGCGCCGTTGAGCAGCTGCAGGTTCATGCCGCTGAATCTGAGCGTGTCGCCGCTGCGGCTGACACCGGCGAGCGTCGTCTCCAGCGCGCCGACGGCGTCGGCCAGGTCGGCGTTGTCGGCTTCGAGATCGCCGACGCGCGTCGTCAGTCTCGTGTTGTCGGTCTCCAGCGTCGCGACGCGACCGGCGAGCGCCGCGTTGTCGGCTTCGAGTGCGTCGAGCCGCGCATCGATCGCGTCAAGCGCCGGCTGGTCGAGCGCACCGGCCGGCCCCTGCGGACCGGTCGCGCCGGTCGCGCCCTGCGGACCGGCCGGGCCCGGGCCTCCCGGTGCGCCGGGCGCGCCCGCCTCGCCGCGCGCGCCCGCGGGCCCGCGCGCACCGCTTCTGCCGGCCGGGCCGGCAGGTCCGCGTCTCCCCTCCGGCCCGCGTCTGCCGGCGACCGGCGCCGCAGCGCCCTCCGCGACCGACCACGAGACCTTGCGCTGACCGCCTGGGCAGCGCGCTCCCCTGCTCGTCAGGTTGAGCGTGCCGTGCTGCGCCGTGACGCAGGCGTACATCCGCTGGCCGCCCACTGCGTCGCCGCCTCTCGCGGCTGCGGCGTACGACGTCCCGCCGAGCGCGACGAACAGCGCCAGCAGCGCGACCGGTTGACGGCGGACGAGATCCCACAGGCGCAGCGCGGACGGCATGGAGCACTCCTTGCTCGGACGGCGGACCGGGCAAGGCTACTGGCGCCCAGGCGCCAGGAGACGGCGCGGAGGACGAACGATCGGGGGCTACGCCGCGACGGGCGGAGCCGGCGCGACGAGCGGGGAGGCGCCGTCCTCGACGGCGGGCGTGCAGTCACCCTCGGCGCCGAGCCATCTGCGGCCGTAGCTGCGCATGTCCTCGATCAGGGGGACGAGCGCGCGACCCTTCTCGGTCAGCGCGTATTCGACCCGCGGCGGGACCTCGGGGAAGGTCTCGCGCTTGACCATCCCCTCCTCCTCGAGCGCCCGCAGGCGCAGCGACAGCGTGCGGGGGGAGATCCCCTTCAGCGAACGCTCCAGCTCGCAGAAGCGCTGGCGGTCCTCGGCGAGGTCGCGGATGATCAGCAGCGTCCACTTGCCGCAGACGATCTCGGCAGTCGCGCAGACCGGGCAGTTCTCGTCGTACGCCATACGTCGAGGATACCGCAAGACTTCACGAACTGAAGTGCGTCGGCGGCGACGGCGCGCCGACCGCGCCGCCGTCGCCATGTGCGCGGCTCAGCCGCGCAGCATCTTCGAGAGGCCGCCGGCCGCGCCGGCGAGCGGGCTGCCCGCGACGAGGCCCTCCGACGGCTGGATCAGCACCCAGCCCTCGCCCGCGAAGGCGATCTGCAGCGTCTCGCCGGACGATCTGCCCATCAGGCTCTTGAAGTTGACGTCGGTCTTGACCGAGGTCGAGACGCCCGAGGACCAGAGGATCGCGGCCTGCGCGTCGGCGAACGTCGGCGCGGCGGCGACGTCGAGGCGGACGGGCGGGCCGTCGGTCACGATCGCGACCCAGCCGGTGCCCTTCAGCGACAGGTTGCTCATGCCGCCGGCGATCGCCGAGCCGGCGTCCTTGACGCGCTCGATGTCCCAGTCGATGCCAGCGTCGAAGGCGAGCACGTGCGCGCCGTTGCAGGTGATCTTGTCGTTCTCGAGCCGGATCAGGTGGATGTCCTGGGCCTGCTCGGCGAGGAAGACCTCGCCGCTGCCCTTCACCTTCATCAGCTCCGCGCCCTCGCCGGAGATCGCTCTCTTCAGCATCCGGCTCATGCCGCCGGAGCCGGCGTGCTCGAACGTCACGTCGCCCTGGTAGGCGACCATCGAGCCGATCTTCGCCTGGATCGTGACCGCGTCGAGGCGCACCTTCAGCAGCTTCGAGTTCTGGAGCGTGAAGGAGTCCGTCGAGGTCTTCTCGGCGAACTGGTCGAGCGTGCTGTCCACGGTCGTGAGTCCTTTCGAATCGTGTCGGGGGAAGGCCAGCGAAACAGGCGCCCTCGCGTCCGTCAAGAAAGCTGTGAAGAACTGGAGACATCCCCTATGACCAACGGGATACGACGCGGGATGCGCTGGGGTCTCACCCGGTGACGAAGGCCGGAGGCATCTCTCACGCTTGGCTCGCCGCACCGGGAAGCGGCGCCACGAGCCCGCTCGCGCGCTAGGTTCGCGCGATGGACGTCACGCTCTACACGATGCCGCTCTCCCACCCCGGCTGGAGCGTGCGGCTCGCGCTCGCGCGCAAGGGCGTGGAGGCGAAGGTCGTCGACCTGCCGGCCGGCCTCCACCCGGGACTGCTGTGGCTGCGCGGCTTCCGCCGCGGCACGGTCCCCTCCGCGCGGATCGACGGCCGTCGCGTCGAAGGCTCGCTGGAGCTCGTCCGCGAGCTGGAACGGCTCGTGCCCGAGCCGCCGCTCTACCCCGCCGACCCGGCCGCGCGCGCGGCGGTCGAGGAGGCCGAACGGTGGGGCGAGGGGACCTTCCAGAACCTGCCGCGCCAGGTCGCGCGCTACGCGATCGCGCACGACCTCACGACGCGCGAATGGCTCAACCGCGAGCACGTCGGGCTGCCGCTGCCGAAGGTCTCCGCCGTGCTCGCGACGCCGGTCGCGCTCGGGATGGCGGCGAGATCCGACGCCAACGCGAGCGGTGCGACGTCGGCGCTGGCGGCGCTGCCGGCGGCGCTCGACCACGTCGACGAGCTGCTCGCCGCCGGCACGCTCGGCGACGACGACGGCCCGAACGCCGCCGGCGTCCAGATCGCGCCGACGGTCCGCCTGATCACGGCCAACGCCGACATGCGCGAGCTGACCGACGGGCGCCCGTGCGCCGCGTGGGCGGAGCGGCTGCTGCCCGACTACCCGCTGACGCCGGGCTCCGCGGCGATCGCGAAGCTGCGCCGCGAGCACGCGGCCTGAGAGACGCGAAGGGCCCCGGTTCGCACCGGGGCCCTGAGAAACGGAACTACGCGGCGCGCCCGAGCAGGCGCGCCGTCGAGCGACTGCTACGCCACGTCGCGGAGCTTTTGCGCCTCCGCCAGCGACTGCAGCTTCTTCAGCGACTGGTTCTCGATCTGACGGATGCGCTCGCGCGTCACGTTGAACGTGCGACCGACCTCGTCGAGCGTGCGCGGGTGCTCGCCGCCGAGGCCGTAGCGCAGCTCCAGCACGCGGCGCTCGCGGTACGAGAGGTTCTCGAGCGCCTCGCGGAGGGCTTCCTTGGTGAGGATCTCGGCAGCGCGCTCGTACGGCGACTCGGCGCGCTCATCGGCGATGAACTGGCCGAACTCCGACTCCTCCTCGTCGCCGACCGGCTTCTCGAGCGAGACCGGCGCCTGCGCCGACCGCTTGATCGAGTCGACCTCTTCGGGGTCGATGCCGGTGACGTCGGCGATCTCCTCGGCCGTGGGCTCGCGGCCCAGCTCGGTGACGAGCTTGCGCTCGGCGCGGCCGATCTTGTTCAGCTTCTCGACGACGTGCACGGGGATGCGGATCGTGCGCGCCTTGTCGGCGAGCGCGCGCGCGATCGCCTGGCGGATCCACCAGGTCGCGTACGTGGAGAACTTGAAGCCCTTGCGGTAGTCGAACTTCTCCGCGGCGCGCACGAGGCCGAGCGTGCCCTCCTGGATCAGGTCGAGGAAGGGGAGGCCCTGGTTGCGGTAGTTCTTCGCGATCGAGACGACGAGACGGAGGTTGGACTCGACCATCTTCTGCTTCGCGTCGAGGTCGCCGCGCTCGATCCGCTTGGCAAGGTCGACCTCCTCCTGGGCGGTGAGCAGGCGGACCTTGCCGATGTCCTTCAGGAACAGCTGAAGGGAGTCGGTCGTCATGTCCGGCTTGAGGTCGAGCGCCGTTCTGGCGCGGCGGCCGCGACGTCTGTCCGGCGCGCGCTCCACCTCGTTGCCGGCAGCGGTGGCCGGATCGATCTCCTCGACGAGCTCGATCTCGGATCTCTCGAGGAACCCGTGCAGGTCCTCGACGTCCGTCTCGTCGAGGTCGAGCTCGCTGACCGCTCTGGCGATCTCGGCGTACGTCAGGACGCCGAGCTGCGTCCCGCGGTTGACGAGACCCTTGATCTCTTCGAGTTCCTGAAGTTCAGCTACAGACATCTGGTTCCGTTTCTCGTCGCGTGCGCGCCACCCAACTTCCTGCACTCGGCGCGATCATCAGACGCGGCGGTTCGCTTTGAGCGCGCACCACCGCCATCCAAACATGAGCAGGAGTCTAGCTTCTTCGCGTTTGAGGAGTCAACGCGTCAGCGCCGGTTTCGGGCTGCCTGCCCGCATGTCGGGCATCGTGCGCACGGCGTACTCCTGTCACTACTACGCAGAACGCGCCGCGACGTTTCATGTTGCGGAGCTTTCTTCCCTTTTGATCGGCGTGTCGCGGCGGCGCTTGAGCGCCCCTGTTCCCGGTGCGACGCGAACCTCGCCGGCGGCGACGTGCCGCGTGCGTTCTTTCGTATACTGCCCGCCGCCACGCCGAACGGCACCGCGTCCTGCGCGATGCCGACGGGGGACCCATTGCGAGCCTCGGCTCGCGGGGGCGAATCGGTCGCAGCACGGACCGTAGCGGCGCGCCTGACCGGCGTCGCGAGCCCGACAGCTCACCTCGTAGGCACCGGCACACCATCTATGAGCCTTCGCCGCCGCCCTGTCGCCATCGCTGCTGCCGCCATGCTCGCGGCAGCCCTCCCCTGCGCCTCCGCCACCGCCGCGTCGGTCGGCGGCGCCTCGCCCGACGCGCCCGTCGAGGGCGTCACGCCGACCGGCGCCGCGCTCGCGATCGGCACATCGGTCGCAACCGCCAGCGGCAACGGGATCACGATCTCCTCGCGCGGCGCGGCGCTGCTGAAGCAGCGCGCGACCGTCAGCGGCATCGCCCCCACCGGCCTCGGCACCGTCTCGATCGAGGCGCTCGACGCCAAGAGCGGCGCCTGGAGAGCGGTCGGCGCCGCTGCCGTCGGGAGCGACGGCAGCTTCAAGGCCGCCTGGCGCCCGCGCGCGCTCGGCGCCCAGCAGCTGCGCGCCGTCGCCGGCGCGAGAACCGCCGCCACGCGCGCCGTCGACGGCGCCCCGCAGGTCGACGTGACCGTCTACCGCCCCGGCGTCGCGAGCTGGTACTCGCCGGCGACCAACGGCGGCTCGAAGACCGCCTGCGGCGTGAGGCTGACGAAGACGACGATCGGCGTCGCGCACAAGACGCTGCCGTGCGGCACGCAGATCGAGCTGTACTACGGCGGCAAGAAGCTGATCGCGCCGGTGATCGACCGCGGCCCCTTCATCGACGGCCGCACGTGGGACCTGACGAAGGCGACCCACAGCGCGCTCGGCGCGAGCGACGGCCTGATCACGATCGGCGCGCTCACCGTGACGAGCGTGCCGATGTTGAAGACGCCGTACAAGGCGCCTGCAATTCCCTCCGCGGGCTGAGCGCACCCGCTCGCGACTGGCGCGGAGCGCCGAGTCAGCGCACGAGCCGCGGGCCCGGACGGTCCGGGCCGGCGCCGAGGTCCTCGGGCTGCGGCGCGGCCTCGCCGATGCGCGCGCCGGCCGCGGTCGCAGCCAGCATCGCCTCCTCGGCGCGATCGATCAGCGTCGCCGCGTCGTGGCCGTCCTCGCCGTAGACGGCGAAGCCGATCGTCGCGGCCAGCGGCGCGCCGCGCCAGCTCTCGCCCTGCTCGACGCCGGCGCCGATCCGCTCCGCCAGCGCGATCGCGCCGGCGCGGCCGACGCCGGGCGCGATCACCCACGCGCGGCCCTGATGGTCTGAGGCGACGAGGTCCTGTCGCCGGATCGCCCTGCGGATCGCCTGCGCGAGGCGGCCGTACGGGACGTGCGCCTCGCCGTCGGGGGCGCTGGCGGCGACGCGCTCGCCGTCGACCAGCTCGACGCGCAGCAGCGCGAGCCCGCCGCCCTCGCGCTGGCAGCGGTCGATGTGCCGCTCCAGCGTCGCGATCCAGAGGTCGGAGTCGTCCATCCCCGCGACCGCGCCGCGGTGCAAGTCGTCCTCCGCCCGCGCCGGCAGCTGCGTGACGGAGCCGACCGGCTCGGGATCGTCGTCGCGCAGGTCGTCGAGCGCCGGCTCGGGATGCGACCACGCCGGCTGCCCGCCCGCCGATGCGGTCGCCGACCGCGGCAGCGGCTGGTCGTAGGGCGCGTGCGGGATCCCGTCGTGGTCGGCGGGGACGTCGTCGTAGAGAGGCGCGGGCGGCGACGCAGCGGCCGCGGCGGCGTAGGGCGGAGCCGTGGCGGACGCGAACGGCGGTGCGTCGTGCGCGGCGGCGTCCGGTGCGGCGTGTGCGGCGGGGTCGTGTGCCGCCACCCCCTGCCCGGCGAGCGCGGTCGCGGTCACGACGGCGGTGACGGTCGCGAGGCGCTCGGAGAGCCGGCCGACGAAGGCGGCGTCGCGCGCGTGCGCATCGGACTCCAGCGCCGCCGCCCACAGGCACGCGCGCAGCGCCTCGACGGCGCCGACGGTCTCGATCGCGTCGGCGGCGCCGCAGAGCGGGCCGATGCGCGCGGCCAGCGGGGCGAGGTCGCCCTCCGGGCGCAGGCGGTCCAGCTCGGCCTCGGAGCCGAGCCCGCGCGCCAGCGCGGCGCACAGCGCCGGTCCCTCGGCCGCCAGCGTGGCAGCCGGGATCGAGCCGACCGCGTCGAGCGGGGTACGCTCGAGCAACAGCAGCAGCCAGCCCTTGGCAATCGTCTGAGCGCGCCCCACGAGCGATTCCACCGCCCCCCACGCGATCGGTTCGGGGCGGTGAGGACGAGGCGTCCTCGAATCCGTCATCCGAAGGTCTATACCAGCAGCGGATGACGAGTGCGAGCGCGTATGGACACAATGAAACCGTGTCCAGAGCCCTGATCCCGATCTCCGACGCCCGCGCCGATGTGCTCGCGGCGAGCGTCCAGCTCCCGTCCGAGCCCGTCCCGCTTGCGATCGCGCTCGATCGCGTGCTCGCGGAGGACGTCGTCGCGGCGGCAGACGTGCCCCCGTTCGGAAATTCGGCCATGGACGGCTTTGCAGTTCATCACGGACCGTCCAGACGCTCGCTGCGGATCGTCGGCGAGTCGCGCGCCGGCAGCCCCGCCGGGGTCGTCGTCGGCCGCGACGAGGCCGTGCGGATCTCGACCGGCGCGCCCGTCCCGGAGGGCGCCGAGGCGGTCATCCGCGTCGAGGACACGATCGAACTGGGCGACAGCGTGCTGCTCAGCACCGACATCAAGACCGGGCTCAACGTGCGCAAGGCCGGCGAGGACCTGCGCGCCGGCACGGTCGTGCTGAGAGCCGGCACGCGCCTCGGTCCCGGCGAGCTGGCGGTCGCCGTCGGCGCCGGCCTCGCCGAGGTCCACTGCACGCGCCTGCCGCGCGTCGCCGTGCTCTGCACCGGCGACGAGCTGCGCGAGCCCGGCGCGCCGCTCGGCCCTGGCGAGATCCACAACTCCAACGCGGTCATGCTCGCCGCGCTGGCGCGGCAGGCCGGCGCGGAGCTGCTGACGGTCACGCGCGTGCGCGACACGCTCGCCGCGACCGAGGCCGCCTTCGCCGACGCGCTCACGCGGGCCGACGTCGTGCTCGCCTCCGGCGGCGTCTCCGTCGGCCCGCACGACCACGTCAAGCCGGCGCTGGCGGCGCTCGACGTGCAGGAGCGCTTCTGGAGAGTGTCGCTGCAGCCCGGCAAGCCGACCTGGTTCGGCCGTCGCGGCGACCAGCTCGTCTTCGGCCTGCCCGGCAACCCCGTCTCCTCCTACGTCACCTTCCTGCTGTTCGCGCGCCCGGCGCTGCTGGCGCTGCAGGGCCATGCGCAGCCGCTGCCGCCGCGCGGCGAGGCGCTGCTGACGATCCAGATGCCGTTGCGCGACCGCGAGCAGGCGGTGCGCGTGCGGCTCGACGACCGCGACGGGCTGCTGCGCGCGACCCCCAACGGAGCCCAGGGCTCGCACATCACCGGCTCGCTCGCCGGGGCCGACGGGCTCGCCTTCCTGCCGCCCGGCGGCGGTCAGACGCGCAGCGGCGCCTCCTTCCCGGTCGAGCGGATCTGAGCCGGGTCCGTGGAATGACGGTGCCGCGCGAGCCGGACAGGCACAATCCAGGGACGATGGCCGCCGTCTTCGCCCTCTTCGCCGTGCTCACCGCCGCCGCGGTGGCGGTCCGCCGCCGCGCCGCCCGCCGCACCTGGCCGGCGCGCGCCCGCATCGTCAGCGCCGAGGACAACACGACGCTCGATGCCAACGGCGCGGTCACCTCGACGCAGGCGGCCGAGCTGACGCTGCCCGACGCGGAGCTGGAGAAGCTGTGGAGCCCGCCGCAGCTGGAGCGGCTGGCGCGCACCTACTGGCGCTTCCTCTCGCACGCGACGCTCGGCCTCGTGCGCGTCGACTACAGCGAGACGCAGCGGACGGTCGTGCTGCTGCGGACGCCGCTGCGCCTGCTGCGCTTCCAGGCGCCCGAGTACGAGATGGACGGCGAGCGCGGGATCGTGCGCTGGCGGATCGAGGACGGCCTGCTGGTCGCGAAGGCCGGCCGCCACGGCGACGGCTACCTGCAGATCGACGTGCGCAGATGCGGCGCCGCCGACGATGCGCCGGGGATGCAGCGGATCCACGTCGAGGTCGAGGTCGCGAACTTCTACCCCTCGATCGCGAACAACCTCAGCAAGCACCTCTACCGCTGGACGCAGTCGGCGATCCACGTGCTCGTGACGCACGGCTTCCTGCGCTCGCTGGCGCGCCTGGACCTCGCCGAGTCGCGCGTCGGCCGCTTCTCGGTGCCCGAGCGCGTCTCCGACGTGCCGGACCCCGGCGAGCCGGCCGACTCGCCGACGCGCCCGGTCTGACGATCCCGCCTGAGGCCTACGCCCGCGCCGCCAGCGACAGCGCGTGGCGGCCGTCGGGATCCTCGAACCAGCCGTCCAGGCGCAGGCCGGCGGCCGCGTAGTCCTGCTCCACGCGCTCGCGCGTGAACTTCGCGCTGATCTCCGTGCGGATCTCCTCGCCGGCCGCCAGCTCGACGCGCAGGTCGAGCGTGCCGACCAGCACCGACGCCGGCCGCAGCGCCCGCAGCCGCATCTCGATCCATTCGTGACGGCGGTCGAAGAAGGCGACGTGGGCGAAGCCGTCGAGCGGGAAGTCGGCCTCCAGCTCGCGGTTGACGACCGCCAGCACGTTGCGGTTGAACTCGGCGGTGACGCCGGCCGCGTCGTCGTAGGCGGCCTCCAGCGACCGCACGTCGGTGACGAGGCCGGTGCCGAGCAGCAGCCGGTCGTCCGGGCCGAGCAGCTCGCCGATCTCGCGCAGCAGGCGGCGGCGGGAGCCGGGCGGGAAGTTGCCGATCGTGCCGCCCAGCAGCGCGACGATCCGCGGCGCGCCCGGCTCGGGGGCCGGGATCTCGCCGAGGTGGCGCTCGAAGTCGCCGACGACGCCGTGGACGCGCAGCCCGTCGTACTCCTCCACGAGCGCCTCCGCGCAGTCGCGCACGACGCCCTCGGCGACGTCGAGCGGGACGTAGCGGCGCAAGCGCCCGGCGGCCGCCATCGCGTCCAGCAGCACCCGCGTCTTCGACGCGCTGCCGGAGCCCAGCTCGACCAGCTCCGCGGCCCCGGTCGCCGCGGCGATCTCGGCCGCGTGCGCCTCCAGCAGGGCCCGCTCGGTGCGCGTCGGGTAGTACTCGGGCAGCTCGCAGATCGCGTCGAACAGCTCGCAGCCGCGCGCGTCGTAGAAGTGCTTCGGCGGCAGCTCCTTGAACGGCCGCGTCAGCCCGTCGAGCACGTCGTCGGCGAGGCCGCGCTCGTGCACGGCGTCGTCGAAGTGGTTGTCGATCACGATCGTGTCGTCGGCGGCGGAGGCGGAGACAGGGGTCATCTGGGGTCCTTTGCGATCCGGAAGCCGGCGAAGATCTGGCGGCGCTGCGGGTAGTCCCAGTTGCGGAACGTCGGCGTCGCGACGCGCGCCCGCGTCGCCCACGAGCCGCCGCGCAGCACGCGGTAGTCGTCGCCGAAGAAGACCTCGGAGTACTCGCGGTAGGGGTGGGCGCTGAAGCCCGGGTAGCCGCCGAAGCTGCTCGACGTCCACTCCCACGTGTCGCCGATCATGCCGAGGCAGCCGCTCGGCGCGGCGCCGCCGGGATGCGCCCCAACGGGGACGGTGCCGTACTGGCGCCAGTCGACGTTCGCGCGGCCGCGCGCGTCGCCGTCGCCCCACGGCTGCGCCAGCTGTCTGCCGGTCGCGTGGTCCCAGGTCGCCGCCGCCTCCCACTCGGCCTCGCTCGGCAGGCGCACACCGTGCGCGCGGGCGAAGGCGTCGGCCTCGAACCACGAGACGTGCACGACGGGGGCGTCGGGGTCGAGCGGGACGAGGCGGTCCATCCGCTGCTGCACCCACGCGCCGTCGCCGTCGCGCTGCCAGCCGGCCGGGCGCTCGATGTCGTACTCCTGCTTCCACGCCCACGCCTCGCGCGACCACCACTCGCGCCGCTCGTAGCCGCCGCCCTCGACGAACGTCAGGAAGGTCGCGTTCGTGATCGCGGTGCGGCCGATGCGGAAGGCCGGCAGCTCGACGGCGTGGCGCGGCCGCTCGTTGTCGTAGGAGAAGGCCTGCTCCGGCGGCGGGGCGCCGAGCGTCACGCGCGCGGCCGGCAGCTCGATCAGCTCCAGCCCGCCGGCACCTGGGGCGGGCGAGGCGCCCAGCGGCGCCGGGAGCGCGTCGGCGGGGGCGGGCAGCCCGGCCAGCTGCATCGCCTGCAGCATCGTCTCGCCGTGCTGCTGCTCGTGGCGGATCACCAGCTCGTGCACGAGCGGGTCGACGCCGCGGCGGGCGAGCACGGCGAGCGTCCGCTCGCGCACCGCGTCGAGATAGGCGAGCGCCTCCGTGCGACGCAGGAAGGGGATCTCGCCGCGCTCCGCGCGCGGGGTCTCGAAGGCGTCGTAGACCTGCGCCAGCTCGGGCCGCAGCAGCTGCTGGCCGTCGAGCCGGCGCACCGCCCACAGGTCCTCGAACGCGGCGATGTGGCCGAGATCCCAGACGAGCGGGCTCAGCAGGGGAGTGTGCACCCGTTCGAGCGTCGCGTCGTCGAGATGGCCCACGAGGCGCAGCGTCCGCTCGCGCGTCTCCGCGAGCACTCGCACGACCGTCTCGACGTCGCTCGCCTGGGCTGCCGTCTGGCTCGGCATCGACGGAGAGTCTTTCACTTCGACGCTCGCACCGAAACCTGGAGCGGCGACGCGCCCAATCTACTCCGGCGCGGCGGCGTGGTCCATGATCAGCTCGATCTCGGCGCCGTCGTGGTCGAGCAGGCTGGCCGGGATCCTCGACGAGGGACCGGCGAGCAGCTGCTTGATCGCCCACGCCTTGCCGGCCCCCTCGGCGAGGATGATCGACTTGCGCGCGGCGCGCAGCGCCGGCAGCGTGAGGCTGATGCGGTCGAACGGCGGCTTCGTGCCGTGGACCGGCACGCACAGGCGCGTCTGCTCGTCGAGCACCGGGTCGTCGGGGAACAGCGAGGCGGTGTGGCCGTCCTCGCCGAGGCCGAGCAGCGCGAGGTCGAGACGCGGGATCTCGCCGCCCAGCTCGTCGCGCAGCTCCTGCTCGTAGGCGGCGGCCGCGGTCGCCGCGTCGAGCGCCGCCTCGGTCACCGGATGGATCGTCGGCGGGGGCTGCGCGGCGCCGGCGAGCAGGTCGTCGACGACCATCTTGTAATTGCTGTCGGCGTCGTCGAGCGGCACGCAGCGCTCGTCGCCGAACCAGAAGTGGACGCCGCTCCAGTCGTCGACATGTCTCGCGAGCAGGCGATAGGCGCGCGCCGGCGTGCGGCCGCCGGCGAGCGAGATGTGGGCGACGCCGCGCTCGCTGCGGGCCTCGGCGATCACGGCGGCGACACGCTCGGCGGTGGTGCGGGCGGCGGCGTCGGCGTCGCCCGCGACGGTCAGTTGGATCATGCGGCTGCCCAGTCCTTGCGCGGTTGCGGGGGAGCGTCCAGCCTATCCAGGCGTGACGGAATGACGCAGGTAGAGCGAGCCGTTGCGCTCCAGCGCCCACTGCAGCGCGAGCCCGGCCGGCTGCGGCAGCGGCGCCCCGCTCGCCATCGTCGGCTCGGGACCGCCACCGGCCAGCAGCGGCGCGATCGTCAGGAACAGCTCGTCGACCAGCCCCTCGTGCAGCAGGCCGCTCAGCAGCAGCGGGCCGCCCTCGCACAGCACCGAGCGGACGCCGTAGGCGCTGCGCAGGTGGCGCAGCGCGCCGGTCAGCAGCAGGCCGTCCTC